>JAISTJ010000172.1 GCA_031272655.1 Tannerella sp. | reverse complement strand
GACAGCCCGGTGCGCACCGCGACGCCGTTCTTACCGAACACCTCTTCTTCGTTAGCATAGAGGCAGTCGTACTTCACCACCCCCGCAGTCAGGCTTTCCGCCTGCAACTCCTTAATTAGACGCAGCAGAACAGACGTCTTGCCCGACGAAGGCGGTCCCGAAAAAGTAACTAACTTCACGGCTTGGCTATCAGCACCTCCGTTGATTTAATGATAGCGTTTGCCGGGTCGCCGATTTTGAGACCGAGTTCGTCCACGCTTTCGACCGTTACAACCGACACGATTTTGTGCCCGCCGCCAATGTCAATAGTTACTTTCGCCATAATCTGGCCTTTCTTAATGTCGGCGATAACGCCTTTCAAATTGTTTCTTGCACTTAGTTCCATAATGTTCTGTAAATTAAAGATTGAGGGGAATAGTCCCAACACTTCCTAAAAATAAATTGCAAATATAATATTTTTTTCGTTGACTGACACATTTTCAAGAAAATTTTATGCGCTCGGTGGCGTTTAAACCTAACAGGTCTTGGAGACCTGTTAGGTTTGAGATGTGGTAGAAGAGGGAAAAGTACTCTTGCAGGGCTTCGTCGAGGTCGAAGGTGAAGACGTTGGGGTAGAGTTTCTTGGCGAGCCAGAGTGCGCCGGCAAGGCAGTTTGTGCTTGGCGGGCGGTCGAGCCAGCCGAAAGGCAACGCAGGGGTCTGATAGACGCGCCCGTCTTTCACCGCTTTAACCTTTGCCCAGACAGGGTCGGAGAGGATGAACTCCGCCGTCGTCTGCTCTTTCTTGACGGTTGTCGGCAGCCCCATCCCCGATGGGAATCCTGACCACACAACGACTACTTCCGGCTGCCAGAGCAATATCTGTTCAACAGTAACAGCCGCCATACCGTGTACGCTACCGGTTTTTACGTCAGCCACGTTGCGGGCGTGGAGGTAGTCGAACACCTGCGCGTGGAACGAACCGGTCGGCTCTGTGTTAAGCCCGCGATTGCCTTCGGCATAATACAGCGTCGGGCGCTGCTCTTCCGGCAAGGTTGCTGTTTTAGCGTTCAGCGGAACGATATACGTATCAAGGAACTGTACTATCCGCGCCGCCGCTTCTCGCCGGTTAAGCGCTTCGCCCAGAAACAGAAACGCCTCGCGGTAGTCATCGATGCCAAACTTCACCACAAGTACCGGGATATGCAGTTTAGCCTGCCTGCGCGCCGCTTCCCCGCCCGTATCCTCGTCCACAGCCGCCATCAGGAGCACGTCGGGGCGGAGGCGGAGGAGTTCTTCCTCGTTATCTTCGGTCAGTGTCTTGTCTTTGTAATACGTTTCGGAAATATAGGGGCGGCTCGCTTCGGCGACGGTAAACGTGGCGTTGCAGAGCATAGCCTCGTCAAGCGCAAAAGCCATCAGCGAGATGAAACGGTCGGTAAAGACGCGCCTGACAGTGTCGGGCAGTTCAACCCGTCGCCCCGACATATCCGTAACCGTCCGGCTGCCATTAGCAGCAACGGCGCTCAAAGTAAATAGTATAACAAATAATCGTCTCATATTCTTAATTTTAGATTTTAGATTTTAGATTTTAGATTTCAACACGAAGGCACGAAGGCGGGAAGGCAGAACTTCGTAACTTCGTATGTTTGGGGGGTCAAAACCTTAACAAGGTTCTAAATCTTGTTAAGGTTCGGTGGGGCGGTGGGTTTAAGCCTGACAAGGCCGTTTCTAAACCTAACAGGTCTTGGAGACCTGTTAGGTTTAAATCCACCACACCAAAACCTAACAGGTTTTGAAAACCTGTTAGGTTTTCAGGAAGAGCAGTCAGGTTTGGGGTTGAGAATATCGTCGGCTTCGGGGTCGGTCATTGGGTAATGCCAGAATTTCAGGAAAAATTCTTTGGTTACTTCGCGCATGTCGAACGGGAAGTCGTTGGGATATAGCAGATTATAGAGCCATAGCAGTCCTATGACGCGGTTCAAGCCGGGCGGGCGGTCAATCCAGCCGAAAGGTCGCCATGGCACCTGATAGACCTCGCCTTTCTGCACTGCGTCGAGGTTTTGCCATGCGGAGGAAGACAGAATTTCGCGGTAGGAATCCATGCCGTCGAAGTTGCCTGACCAGACGAGGATGAGGTCGGGGTTCCAGCGATATATTTGTTCGAGCGAGACGCCTGTCATGCCTCTGCCGGGCAGGACGTCTGTTTGAGCGACATTGATACCGCCTGCAAGGTCGAGCATACGGCTATGGACGGAGCCGGACGGGTCGGTGTTGAGACCTTTCATCCCTTCGGCATAATAGATGCGGCGTTTGAGTGAATCGGGGATAGACGCCGTCTTTTCAAGTATCGGGTCTAAATATTTCTCTATGAATGCGGTCAGTTCGGCGGCTTTGTGGTCTTTGCCGAGCAGAGAGCCGAGAAATACGAGCATTTCCTTATAATGGAGGAAATCGTTATCCATCAGCACAACGGGTATTTGCACCTTTTCCTGCAGGTTATCAGCCCGTTCAATATTGTCGGTGGTGAGAAAGTCGGCGAAGAGAATAATGTCGGGCTTGAGGCGGATAATCTCTTCGCTTGCGTCTTCGAGCGCGTAGGGTTTGCCTTCGTAGAACGAGGGTTTGAGGTAGCGTTTCTCGGTGTCGGAATAACGGAAGACGTTGTTGACGGTGAACGCAGTGTCGAAGGCATAGACGGCATGGATGGGGTGCCGTCCGGCGAAGACGGACTTGATTTCGGTGGGGATAACGACGGTTCGTCCTGCCATGTCGGTAAGGGTGCGGGTGGCGCTTTGTGGGGAGCGGCGGACGCCGGTGCAGGAGGCGAGGGCGAAAGATAGAATGATTAGTAAATGTTTCATTTATTTCAACTATAATAAGGTTTCTTCTAAACCTAACAGGTCTTGGAGACCTGTTAGGTTTTGGTTAAGCGGGAAATCAGAAGTCATATTTAAGGGAGACAAAGAACGTTCTGCCTTCGCGGGGGTAGTTGTAGGAGAGGAAATAGTTTTTGTCGAGGAGATTGCGTGCGCCTGCCTCGAGGCTCAACCCGCTCCATACAGCGCTGAAAATCTTGGCATTAAGCAGTCCGTATCCGGGCAGCGTCTCGCCGTCGCTGGTATAAAAGCGTTTGCTATAGGCTTCCCAGTCGATATGCAGGTAGGTCTGCGGGCGATGCGGCAGGCCGAACCGTCCGTAGAGGATACCCTTTTTCGCCGGTACATCGGTGAATCTCAACGCCTTATCTTCGCCGTTCTCGCGGTAGATATAACTGTAACTGCCGCCGATGGTGATTTCGTCTATTGGCTTGAAACCCAGCGATATTTCGTAGCCGGTGGAGAACGATTTGCCGACGTTTTTGTTCTGATAGAGCGGCGTAACGCCATCGGACGCGAACTCTCCCGGAATTGTTACCTGATAGATAGCATTGTCGATATCGTTGTAGTAGAGCGACAACTCGTACTGCAGCAGCGAGTTAATCTGTCCTTTATAAGTCAGGTCGTAAATCCAGGAGAACTCCGATTTGAGGTCGGGGTTAGGTCTCACGGAGCCGAACTTGCTGGAATATCTGTCTTTCTGGGAAGCAAAGCGCGACTTGCGCGAGGCTGAAAGGCTTACTTCGTGATTGACAGCGGGTTTATAGAGCACTGCCAGTTGGTAGTTGAGGGCGTCGTCAGAGCCGGTGGGGAAGTCATAGAGCACGTTCTTTTCGCCTGTGTCATAATGAGTTCCGTATTCCTGCGCCTTCATATTGCCGCGATAACTGTAATTCAGTCCGGCAACAATATCAAGGTATTCATTGACGGTGATGACATCTTCCAAGCCAACGGCAAAAGTATTGTCCAGGTACTTCTGCACCGGCTCGCCGGTCTTTTCGTTTTGCCCTGTTGCCTCGTTTGCAGGGATATCCACATTATGTTCGCTGTGAGAATCATATTTCTCATAGAGCGACAGTTTCAGGCTGTTATATGGGATGAACGAGGCGGCAAGGTTGAGCGAGCCTCCGGCAGAGTAGTCGTCATAGACGCTGCGGAAGGCGCTGTTTTTGTTCTGTGTAGTATAGGTGCCGTCGTCGTACTGACACATTATATTATAATAGTTGTCGTAGAACGCTGTGGCGTCGAGCCTCATAGTTTCACCCAGCGCGGTTTTGGAGCGGAAATAGACGCTTTGCTTGTCGTATTGCGGGTAAGAGCGAAACTGCGAGCCTTCGACGCCCGGCGGTATGCCCTTTTCCGCCTTCTGCACTATGTAATTGATTGAGTATTCATCGGTTGCATTAGGGGTAAAGCCTGCTTTGGCGCTGAATTTGAGGTCTTCGGTAGCCGAGTTCTCGCGTTTGCCGCCGTCTTCGTTAGTGCCGGGCACAAAATTTTTCGACAGCGTGGCGAACTTGTTGTTCACATACGAGAAACTGCCCAGAGCATAAAAGAGTTCCTGTTTTGAGCCAACGCTGACGGATGTATTATAGCCGTTTGCGCCTTCGCCGCTCAACTTCATGCCGGTTAATCCCCACACTTCCAATTCTTTAACCGGTTTACGCGAGACAAGATTTATCGCCCCGCCCATAGTGTTGGGTCCGTAGAGCACCGATGTAAGTCCTTTGGAAACAGTTACTTCCGACAGGTCGTAGGTAGTAAAACGGTTGATATCCACATTACCGTCGTAAGGCACATAGATAGGGATACCGTCGTAGAAGACGGGGATTTGCAGCAGGTTGAAGCCGCGCAGGTAAATCTGCCCTTCGTTTCGGGCGCCTGCTTCGGTAATGGTCAGACCGGGCAACAGGTTAAGCGCCTCGGTAGCGTTGTCGCGGTTGAACTCGCGCAACTGCACCTCGCCTATTTTGCTTGACAGCGAGCGGCTGTATCTACTGCCGGTAACGGCTATTTCGCCAAGTTCATAAACTTTTGAGACAGTGTCGGTTTGTGCCTTGAGGGGTGTGGTCAGCGACAGCAATGCTATCGAGACGGTGATTGTTTTAAAAATTCTCATAATTTCGATATAATTATAAATGAATAACGCTAAGTAAAAAAATGTCAGATAACTTCCACATGTTTGCCGATGAAGAATACGAAGGGCGAGAGTAGTTCGCGTTCTTCAATGGTTTTGAGGGTGTTATCGATAGTAGAGAGGGCGACGGCTTCGTTTTTGAGCGATACCATCGAGGCGATAGCGACGGGCATATTACCCGGCACACCCTCTTCGCGCAGTACTTGGAAGATAGCCTTGAGGTTGTCGTAAGCCATATAGAGCGCCACAGTGTCGCCATGCTTGAAGAGCCGCGCCACATCGCGTATATGCGCGTAGTTGTCGGTGATTTCAAAGGCTATGAGATTGAGCACGGCGTCGCTGCGTCGTATTTCGGTAGTAGGGATAGCGAAGATGTTTGACGCGGCGCATGCGGCGGTTATACCCGGCACGATTTCGAAGGGGATGCCCCACTGCCGCAGTCGGCGTGCGTCCACATCGCCGCCGTTGAACATCAGCGCGTCGCCCGCTTTGAGGCGCACCACGTTCAATCCCGACAGCCAGTATTGGCGGGCGACCTCCATGATATCCACTTTTGGCTCGTCCTTTTCGGGGTGTTTATTGACGAAGCGCACTTCGGCGCCCTGTTTAGTCGTCTGCAGCACATATTGCGCCGGCAGACAGTCATACAAAATCACATCTGCTTCTTCGAGCAGTCTTTTAGCCTTCACAGTCAGCAAATCCGGGTCTCCCGGTCCTGTACCAACAATAAAAATTTTATTCTCCATACCAAATAGAATGCAAAGACCGTGCCAAAAAATATAAGTTCTTGAATAATAGCACAATAGTTTTTAAACAAAAGAAAACAACTTACATTTTTGTTACAATTTCAGACTTATTTTACAAGAATGTAGGATTATGATGACGTCAGCAAATCGTTATTTTTTTAATTATCATATTATAAGCATATTAGCAACAATGGCATGATAATTGTAATATAATAAATATGTATAAACCGTTTAGAATAGCAAACCGATTAGAAATTGTAAAGAACGGCGCTTGTTTTCTGGATGAAAAGCGTATCGAACTGCTAAGGCTTGTTTGGCAGCATGGCTCTATTCTGGCGGCTTCTAAAGAGATGCGAATGTCATATCAACAAGCGTGGTATATCATAAGCGACATTAATGCTACAGCGCCGTTGCCTGTGGTTGTCCGCCAGCGAGGGGGCGCAAATGGAGGCGGGGCTACAATGACAGATTATGGTCTGAGGTTGATTAACCGATATGTAGCTCTAAGTGAGCGTTTTGATGAATGTATAGCTTCTCTCGACAATGATTTGCAAGAGATGTGTGGTTTTTAGTAATGCTGTGAATTGATACAGAGTTTACAGTCTTCCGGTCAAAAGTTGAGGTAGTCAAGGGTATTGCCTTGATTTTTGCATTAATCAGACAGAATTAACCTACATTTTGGTAGTATTTAGGGATTTTTCCTTACATTTTTGTAACTACTAAATTTTGAGCGAATTTTTTTCATGTTTTTAATACTCTGATTATATGGCATTTATATTGCGTTATTATATTTTTTGAATAACGCTTTTGAAGATATGGCATAAACTTTGTTTTAAAGAAAGCAGATTTTTTTTAATAGGTATTAGTTTTTTAATGCAAAAAGATTGTTTTTATGAGAAAAATTGCTATTTACGGAAAAGGTGGCATTGGTAAGTCCACCACAACACAAAACACTGTTGCCGGTCTGGCTGAAATGGGGCGCAAAGTAATGGTTGTAGGGTGCGACCCTAAAGCCGATTCAACGCGTTTATTGCTGCATGGTTTGGCACAAAAAACCGTCCTCGATACACTGCGCGACGAGGGCGAAGACGTCGAACTCGACGATGTGATGAAGCATGGCTTCAAGGATACTAACTGTGTGGAATCGGGCGGTCCGGAGCCGGGCGTCGGTTGCGCAGGGCGCGGTATCATCACGTCTATCAACCTGCTTGA
>JAISTJ010000151.1 GCA_031272655.1 Tannerella sp. | reverse complement strand
TTGGGCACAAACGCAAAAAGCCATAACGGGAAAAGCGCCACTAAACGTAAAATCCTCAAGACCTTAACAATAGGTTTTGGCGGGCGTAAAACATCGTCAACGTGCATTTTATTCTTTTTGATTTCACCGGCAATACGCGCCGCTTCTTGGTAAATATACCGGTTTGAATCGCTGCCGTCATTCAGGGAATCAAACAGTTCTTTGTCTGCAAGCAGCTTGTCGGGCAGGTAATCGGCATTATATCCGTGAAACGGGGCAAACAGTTTGCCGTAAGTTTTCCGCAGGAAATCAAACGCTTCATAATTGTCCAAATCGGTGATATTCAGCATCATACCGCTAATTTGTTGCCTTACAATCTCATTGACTTGGCGTTTGGCAGTGCGCGGCTTGGTACGGTACAACTCGTAAAAAGGCTGTAACGATATGGGTTTGCCGTATTTTACAAGCATGTCTTCCTGAAGTCCGAAATACCCCGAATAGTGATTGCAAGCCGGAACAATTAAAATATCCTTTTGAAAATCAGCCTTTTCGGCCGCCTCGAAAGCGAGTTTCAGGTATCCTTGCGAGAAGTCGCCAAGCCAATGCTTGTCCTGATGCGTCCCTTCGGGAAACATCACCACCGTTGCACCATTAATAAGCTCATTTTCAGAGATTTCAAACAGTTCGTCGTTTTTACTTAGCGCCGTTTCCCCGTCGAAATTTAGACGGTATGCCGGCAACAATCCCAGACGCCGTAAAAACCTGTCGGCAAGCGGATGAACGTTAAAAACATCCGCCCTGACTATAAACTGGGGCTTGCGATCGTTGAAAGAAAGAGCTATTCCGAGGGCGTCGTTCAGGCAGTTTTGATGATTGGAAACAATCAGTGTCGGTGTGCCGCAAGGTGGAATATTCTCAGTATCAAGATAATACGCCTTACGATAAAACAGCCTGTCATTAACAAAACGCACATACCCGCGAAATGCGCGATAAATCAATCCCTGTCTGCCGATTTTATTCTCCATTTTTATACCTGACATTCAAAAACAGGAACAAAGATAGGAATTTTTTCATTCACGGCAAAAGTTATTGCCGATTATTTGTCCGGTTTTCCGAAAATGTTGTACTTTTGTTTCGCTTTTTGCCGTTAAAAATGATGAAGTTAGAGTTTGTGAACATAGCGATAAAATCAAGTTTTGCATCAGGTTGGCGCATCTTTTTGCCGCTTGCTGCGATTGTCCTTGCAGCCGCCTGCTCTACCACGCGCAACATCCCCTCAGGTGAGAAGCTTTATACTGGTGTAGAAACGATAACATATACCGACGAGGACAGTATAATGGTTGACGATGATATCTATGACGCTGTGGAAGATGCTTTTGCCTGCCCGCCGAATAACGCGTTGCTCGGAAGTTCAAGGGTAAGGACGCCGCTACCCGTCGGGCTGTGGGTTTATAATGCAACTGTAAACGGGAAAGGCGCTTTCAATAACCTGCTTATGAGGTTGATGGGAAAGAAACCCATACTTATTTCCGCCGTAAAGCCCGAACTAAGGACCAGAATAGCGGCAAATATACTGCATGACAACGGTTATTTCGCTAATGCGGTGAAATACAGTCTGATACCGGATAAAAAAGACTCTTTGAAAGCTAAAATCAGGTATGAAGTAACTTTCAATGAGCCATGGCTGCTTGATTCTATTGAATACAGGCGGTTGCAAAATCGCAGCGACACATTGCTTCAACTGCGTGAAGAAGAACGACTGCTGCATAGAGGCGATATTTTCAGCACACAACTGCTTGAAGATGAGCGCCAACGCATTGCTTCTGTGATTCGTAACCATGGTTATTACTATTTTCTGCCCGAATATATTACATATCAGGCAGATTCAACGATTGAATCGCATCGTGTATGGCTGAAAATAGGTCTTAATCAGGATGTTCCGCGCAGTATTCTGAAGCCATGGAAGATAGGCAAAGTGATGTATGCTCTCAACGGTTACGACGGCGAGACGCCGACCGACAGTATTCATTACAAGGATATTATAATTTATTATGAGGGGAAGTTGCGCGTTAAACCGTCTGTTCTTTACGAGCAGTTAAAATTTAAGCAGGGCGACCTGTATTCGCTTGACCGTCATACGCAAACGCAAGAGTCTTTGAGTCGCCTTAACATGTTTCGCTACGCTCGTTTCAGGTATATGCCTGCCGACACTCTTGGCGTGTCTGATGTACTTGATTTATACATAAATACATCTTACGACTATCCTCTAAGCGGAGCTTTTGACGTCCGTACAACGGTCAATGACAACGATTTTGCCGGACCTGGTGTGTCGCTTAACCTTACCCGCAGTAACATGTTTGGCGGCGGCGAATCGCTATCTGCCTCACTATTTGGTTCGTATGAATGGTACACCGGTCGTGGTCTCGGCAGTATCAACAACTATGAGTTTGGCGCTAATGCTACGCTTACGATTCCGCGTCTCGTTTTGCCGCGAATAGGCAAAAGGGCGTACGACTTTGACGCAAATACACGGATTGATCTCAATATAAGCCAATTAAACAGGGCAAAATACTATTCAATGCTTTCTTTTGGGGGTGGATTGTCGTACGATTTTCAGCCTTATGCTATAAGGCATCATACTTTTACGCCTTTAAGACTTATATTCAATAAGTTACAAAACACTACCGAGCGTTTCAACAGTGTTGTGCAAGATAATCCTTCATTGATGCAAAGCCTTCAAAATCAGTTTATACCGGCCATTGAATATGAATATACGCTTGATAATTCGTCTGTTCGTGCCGAGCGAAGCAAGACGATATGGCGATTTTCCGTTGCTGAAGCGGGAAATCTTATATCCGGCGCTTATGCCCTTTTTGGAAAAGGTTTGGAAGAAAACAAGAAGTTTCTCGGCAACAGTTATTCGCAGTTTATAAAAGTGAGCACGGAGCTTAGGTATAATCACTATATCAGTCGTAATCAGCGCCTTGCCACGCGCATTGGCGGCGGCGTCATCTATAGCTATGGCAATTCACTTGTAGCGCCTTATAATGAGCGGTTTTATGTTGGCGGTGCTAACAGCATCCGAGCGTTCACTATACGCAGCGTCGGACCGGGTCATTTTGCGCCCGACCCCGATAATCCTTATTCATATATAGACCAGAACGGCGACCTGAAGATTGAAGGTAACATTGAGTACCGTCTTCGTATGGTTGGTAACCTTGAAACAGCTTTGTTTCTTGATGCGGGAAATGTATGGTTGCTACGCCGCGACGCAACCCGCCCGGAAGGGACTCTGCGTCTCAACAGGTTGCTTGACGACGTCGCTCTCGGCTCCGGCATAGGTTTCCGCTACATCATGGATATGCTTATCTTTCGCTTAGATGTTGGTTATGCGCTTCATTTTCCATACGACACCGGGGTGAAGCGCTATTTCAATACTCCGTCATTTGCCGATGCTCTTGGCTTCCATCTGGCGTTGGGATATCCGTTTTAAGTAGATAAGAGTTTATGGGTTTTACAGCGGGTCGTTACTTTCCGCCGGAATACGGAAGATGAGAATCCACCAATCGTCATTCGCCTTGTAGCGCGGGCGCTCGTCGGCGTCGAGGATGTCGCGCACGATGTCTAAGATGATTTTTAAATGATAGCCCCTTGCCACAACGCATTCAGGAACTCCTGCACAGGATATATTTCCAACCCGAATAGCCCATTAGGGCTTGCATATCAATAGAAATGTGTATTAACAGGACACTATTCCCTACTCAATTCTTTCAAGTGCCATTCAAAGTCTGCTACGGTGGTCTCTTTGCGCCAGACAATCTCAATACCGGGGATTTGTTTGAACAGTTTCTCCTGCGCTTTGAGGGCTATTTGGTCTGACATCCGCAAGTTCTCGCTTTTGGTTTCGACTATGAGATGAAGATTGACGCTTGCGCCGCTGTTCGTGGAAAGAGCATACACAAAATCGGGGCTTGTAGTGCCGCCGGTGTAGGTCGGCGCTTTTATACTGCGCTTGGGCAGTTTGCCGTAAACAACCACCTCTACCGGACGGGCGGCTTTCAATACGTCGCGTTCTATATCGCTGTCATACACGGCTTTGTCGTATAAATGGCGCGCATCAATTGAAATATCATCCGCCGTTCTGTCGCCCAGAAGCCCCTGCGAAAGTTCATCGACAAACTCATCGCTGCTGGGCTTGAACAAAGTCGTACTGGCGCTGAAATCCAACTTGCTGTAATCGTATTTCTGCGCAAAATGCACCGCAAATGCCTCTTCAAAGGCTTTGACAACTGTTTCCAAAGAAATCAGGTTGATAAGTTCGTTCACATTCGTTTTGTGTTGCATAAGAGCCGCAATATGTTTATGCAACTGTTTGAGTGGCAAATTAGTACGTTTATGCAGACGTTTGAGGAACTCGCCGTAAGGAATTTCCGACAGCGAAGAATCTACCGTATTATAACCGCCTTCGCGGGCAACCGCTGCATTCTGGTATCAATCTGTATATCAACCGTTGCCCGTTTGGGCATACCCTCGCCGGTAATTTTGCCTGCTTTCACTTTCAAGCTGCTCTCGTCGGGCAGGAGGGCTAAAAGTTTGTCGGCGTCAATAATTTTATCGTGGCTGTCAATAATTTCATTAAATAAGAGTTGTCCTTTGGCTTTGCCATTTGAGTTTGCATATCCGCTTTTCACCAACAGTTCCAAAATCGTCTCGGTAATTTTGCCGCTTTCCAGAGTACCGCCGTCGGCATTGATTTCGCCAACAAGTTTGCGTGCAAAATCGCGCTCGGAATAGTCTATAATGTAGGTCAGACAGAACTCTTCATTGCTGATACGGTTGCCATTTTCGTCGAAGGGCAGGCGCAAACCCCGCCCTACCTCCTGCAATTTGCGTATCTCGCTGCCAGAACTGCGCAACTTGCATATTACGAACACATTAGGATTATCCCAACCTTCACACAGCGTCCATTTTGAAAAGAAAAACCGGCAGATGTTCCATTCGCCGCGCCCGTTCCCGTAACGAAGCGACTGTTCCTTGTCGCGCAAAACCAAATCGACCTCTTTCTGCACTTCCTTTTCGCTGTTATCCTGTGCAAAATAGCCCGCTAATGCAAGCATCTCACCTTTTTCGTTTCTTTGCAGTGTGGCTTCCAAAAATTCTTTATATTCGTTTCTTTGCAGCGACGTGCCGCTCCACGTCTCTGCCGCTTCAATTTCAGCCCTTGTCTTTGCAGTCAGCAGTTCCTCAAACTTCCTGCGCAGCCACGCTTCTTCGCCCCTGAACGAGGCTATGCTGT
>JAISTJ010000217.1 GCA_031272655.1 Tannerella sp. | reverse complement strand
AATAAAAAATTATTACTTTTGCAGGCATGAAAGTCCATTTTTTAGTTATAATGCTGATAGCATGTGCGTATTGTTCGGCGCAGAAAGATACTCGCGAGTATTATATGATGAATCAAGGCGACAGTCGTGAACTGCCTGTTGGGGTGAGCTATGTCTCTTCGGATGAAAAAGTTGCATCTGTTAAAGGCAATAAAATCAAGGCTTTAAGCAATGGCGACTGTGTTATTTATGCAACAGTGAACGGCGAACGCAGTGAAGTGGCGCAGATAACCGTCGGCTGGCCTGTGCAGAACCCCGTGTTGCCATATTCGTGGAACATGTTCCTGACTGACCCCGAACCGCATTGTGTCAATGGCGAGGTGCTGACCTACACCGGTTGGGACGCGCTCGAAGGCCTTTACTGTTCAAACAAGTACATGCTGGCGCGTAGCCGCGACATGAAACGATGGGACGTGCGGCAGATATTGTCCTCTACCGAAGACGTGATGCCTTATCACGACCGCGTACTCTGGGACTGCGACGGTGGCGTTTACAACGGCAAATATTACGTTTACGGCTTTCACGAACCGGACTGGAACATAACGCCAGAGACGCCTAATGGCTCAATCAATCATGCCATGTTTGTGCTTGAGAGCGACAAACCCGACGGACAGTATAGAAATTTCCACTGGTTACGAGGCGACAAATCGGGCGAAAAAATAGACGGCATTTCGGCGCAGATTCTTAACGACGACGACGGCTCGCGAATCATTGTTTATTCCTCATACATCGGCTCGGTGTGCTACTACAATGCAATTTTTATCGCCCGCCTGAAAGACGACAGCACGATAATTGAAAGCACTATGAAACCGTTGCTGCCGTATCTTAAATTTTACTGCGAAGGCCCGTCGCTGCGTAAACGGGGCGACACTTACTATCTGTTTTATGCCGCCAACGCAGACGGTGAGGTAACTTCGCCGGACAACTGGAAGCCCAACCATATTGACTATGCCACAGCAAAAGACCCATTCGGCGAGTGGACTTACCGTGGAACAATCATTTCAATTCAGGAGCTTGCCGGAAATTTATGTATTCAGGGAACGGCGGAACCGATTGATAATCAATGGTATCTGTATTACCACCGTGTGTTAAACGGTGTGTGGAACAAACGGGCGCTGTGCATTGAAAAGATGTTTTTTGATGACAACGGGCTGATTAAACCGATGGTTCCTACAAGCAGCGGTGTTTCCGAAGGGTTCGACCCTTCGGAAACTATCCCGCTGAACACCGCTGTTTCGGGCAAAGGCTATGATTATTCTCCCGAAGGAAAGTACGGCTGTCTGAAAGTCGCTTCCGAAGCGGAAATCGGCATCCGTTACGTGAAGTTCACCGGCAAAGAGAAAAAGCTGACTTTAACAGGCGCCGGACTTGAAAAAATAGTGTCGCTCAAAGCCCTTGCCGACGGTGAAATTATCGGCGAGAGTAAAGGCGGCAGCGGCGACCTCGTTTTGAGCAAAGTCCCCAAAGCCCCCAAAGGCAAAGCGGCGGAACTCACAATTGTCGTCAAAACGTCGGCAGAGGTGAAATTGGAAACGGTAAAATTCAGCAGGTAAATGAGACAAAAACAAGGCGGCAACACACTCTATATCACGGCGATAACGCTTGCGGCCACGCTTGGCGGATTGCTTTTCGGCTATGATACTGCCGTTATTTCGGGTGCGGAAAATTCTCTTGAAGCCTGTCTTGTTAAACCGCTGAACCTTAGCGCTTTCATTCATGGTGCAACCGTGTCAAGTGCGCTGATTGGGTGCATCATTGGCGGCATTATTTCGGGATGGCTGTCGTCGCATCTGGGACGTAAAAAGACGCTTTTCACTGCCGCATTGTTGTTCCTGCTCTCTGCGCTTGGCTCCGCGTGGCCTGAAACGCTGTTTTTTACAACCGGACAACCGTCGGTAGGTTTGCTGCTGGCATTTAACATTTACCGTATCATCGGCGGCATCGGCGTCGGGCTGGCTTCAGCCGTATGCCCGATGTACATTGGTGAGATAGCTCCTGCCGCCATACGCGGAAGGTTAGTATCATGCAACCAGTTCGCCATCATTTTCGGAATGCTCGTCGTTTATTTCGTCAATTGGGCGATAGCGCGGGAACAGTCAATAGAATGGATAAACAGCGTCGGCTGGCGGTACATGTTTGCCTCCGAAGCTGTTCCCGCCGCATTGTTCGGAATATTAGTCGGATTGATACCGGAAACTCCTCGCTATCTGACGATTGTGCATAAAGAAGACATTGCGCTGAAAGTACTTCGGAAGATAAACGGTCTGGAAAAGGCGCAAACCATCCTTGCAGAGATAAAAGAAAGCATCGCCGCGACGGTGAAAACAAAAACGACGATGTACGGCAAGCAGGTATTAGCGGTCGGCGTATTGCTGTCGGTTTTTTCGCAGTTTGTCGGCATCAACGTAGCTCTCTATTATGCACCGCGTATCTTTGAGAGCATGGGTGCGGCAAAAGACGCTTCAATGTTACAGACTATCGTCATGGGGCTTGTAAACGTGATTTTCACGGTTTTAGTCATTGCAAAAGTTGATAAATGGGGACGCAAACCGCTGTTGATGGCAGGCTCGGCGGGCATGACGGTCAGCATGTTCGCAATCGCTGGACTTTCGCACTTTAATATTATCGGCATAAGCACGCTCGTTTTCATACTCCTTTACACCGCATCGTATATGGCATCTTGGGGCGCCATCACATGGGTGTTAATTGCCGAACTTTTCCCTAACCGCATACGCGGACAGGCAGTAGCAATCGCAGTTGCGGCGCAGTGGACAGCAAATTTCCTCATCTCGTCCACCTATCCGGCAATGATGAACTTCAGCGGCGCAATGACTTACGGTTTCTACGGCCTGATGGCAGCCCTGTCAGCGCTCTTCGTATGGAAAATGGTACCCGAAACAAAAGGCAAAACCCTCGAAGACATGAACAAACTTTGGAAAATCGGATGAATTGTTAATATACAAAATGTTCTTTGACTTATCGGCTTACACGCTGTGAAAAATAATCGAAATTTTGTTTTGTAATAAGAAAAATCGTATCTTTGCGTTTTTAATTTTAAAGATGAAACAAATGGAAAGACAGATATTAGTAACATATCCAGAGTCTCTTGCGTTTTCTCTAAAGATGGGAAATCGTGAGTTTGAAAATGAAATGAAGACTATTTCAGTGGTCAAATTATACGAGATGGGGAAAATATCATCCGGCAAGGCGGCGGAATTGCTTAAAGTAACACGTTTGGCGTTTTTGAACTTGCTGTCTTTATATAACGTGTCGTTTTATCATTCAACGAAGGAGGAATTAAAAGATGATTTTGCCAATGCGTAAGGTTATTTCAAACACAACCCCGATATTGTCGCTTATCAAAATAGAAAAATTGGATATTTTGAAAGAGTTGTACGGTCAAATAATGATTCCGGAAGCGGTTTTTAACGAAATGGAAGTCGGGAAGGACTGGTTGTTTTATACGGATTTAAGCAAGATAGACTGGATCAGGATAGAACCAATTCAACAAATAACCTCCAAATTATATTTGTTTGACCTTGACGCGGGCGAAGCCGAGGTTATAATTCTTGCTCAAGAGCAGAAAGCCGATTTGGTCATCATGGATGAAATAATGGGGCGACGCTACGCCAAACAATTAGGATTGAAACTTACCGGTACATTAGGGATTTTATTACGAGCGAAGGAAAAAGGTCTTATTGATGATGTTGCTCCGCTTATTTCCAACTTGATAAAAAATGGAGTTTGGATAAGTCCGGAACTTATCAAGGTCGTTTTAAAGAAAGCAGGGGAGTTAAGGAGTTCAACACAGTAGAGAAACTTCAAAAAGAATTGTTTTGCAGCAGTAACTATTTTGTGATATTTCTTATTCTGATTTTTTGTTTTTTTGAAAAGAAAAGCGTAACTTTGCTCTCTGAAAATGAAATGTTATGAAGAAAAAAGGAATAGCTATAGGCGAGAGCGACTTTGATGCGCTAATAAGGGAAGACTGTTACTATGTTGATAAGTCGCTGTTTATAAAAGATGTACTTGAATCGAAAGCGAAGATAACGCTTATCACCCGTCCGCGTCGCTTCGGTAAGACGCTGAATATGAACATGCTCAAGTCGTTCCTTGAGAACAACAGCGAACTGGATATCCGCAACGAATGTAAGCGTCACCTGTTCAACGGTTTAAAGATTGAGCAGGAGGGAGACCGCTACATGCAACATTTTGGGCAGTACCCTGTCATCATGCTGACGTTCAAAAGTACGAAGAAACCGACTTGGGAAGAATCATACTGGTATTTGAAAAACCTGATTCATGATGAATTTTCACGGCATCTTTACTTGCTTGACAAAGGTGTGTTGAGTTCAGACGAGGAGGAACTTTATCGGCGGATATATCACAAAACCGCCGAACAGAGCGAGTTCGAGTATTCAGTCCGCTTTCTGTCGGAGTGCCTTTTCAAGTACTACAAGAAGAAAGCCGTCATACTGCTCGACGAGTACGATGTGCCGTTAGACAGCGCTTGGAACGGCAATTACTACGAAACGATGATTAGTTTTATCCGCTCACTGTTTGAAGCAGCGCTCAAAGACAATACCAATCTGGCTTTTGCAGTGATGACCGGCTGCCTGCGCATCTCGCAGGAGAGCATCTTTACCGGGCTTAACAACCCAGCTATGGCTTCAATCGCAAGTTTTGACTATTCCGAGTATTTTGGCTTTACACAGGAGGAGGTTGACGCTATGCTCGAATACTACGGGTTTGAGGGCAAACACAAAGAGATACGCGAGTGGTACGACGGTTATCTGTTTGGTAATGTAACGGTTTACAATCCATGGAGCGTCATCAAACGCATTGCCTCCCTACAGTCAAATTACGACTCCTTTCCCGACCTTTACTGGGCTAATACCAGCGGTAATGATATCGTTCGCAAACTGATAGACAAGGTTGTTGACGGCAATGCTCAGAGCGAGTTGGAAACATTGATGGCCGGCGGCACGATTACGAAACCGATAAACGAGAACATCACCTACAACGACATAGACAGTTCGGTTGACAATCTCTGGAACTTCCTGTTTTTCACCGGCTATCTGAAAAAAGTGAGCGAAGATTTCACAGGTGAACAGAGAAAGTTTCAACTCTCAATACCAAATAAGGAGGTATTTCAAATTTATCGTTTGCAAATCAGCCAATGGTTTAATAAAACAGTCGAGGTCAGCAACATCCCTCAAGAGTTTGTACGCGCATTGATAGCGGGAGACAAAGAAACCGCCCAGCAGCGGCTATCAACAATGCTGATGCGGTCTATCAGTTACTTCGACGCTGCCGAGAGTTACTATCACGGCTTTCTGACTGCGATGTTTGTGAAGGTGGAGAATTACGAAGTGAAGTCGAACCGCGAGACAGGCGACGGGCGTTGCGACATTTTCTTTCGCCCATATTTGCGAGTCCAACCGCTAATCATCATCGAAGCAAAGATAGCGCCGGCTTATAAAGCATTGGAAACCAAATGTCAAGAAGCGTTGCAGCAAATCGAAACCAACCGCTACGCCGACGAATTCATAGAAGACGGCTACGCCAACATCATCAAATATGGCATCGCTTTCTACAAGAAAGAATGCCTGATTCAAATTAATAAAACTTAATATACGGAGTGTTCTTTGACTTATCGGCTTACACGTGAGAACGAGATGGACTGCCATACATAATCAATCATATAAATCATTTAGAAAAAAATCACTATCTTTGCAAAGTTTTTCATAGATAAATGAAACTTAAAAAGATATATAAAGTATTGATAATCATATTGTTATCTATTGCCGCGGCGGTAACTGGCTGTGGCGCGGTTGTTTATTATACTTTTTGCTATCCTGTTTTTAATATAAACAGCGGCGGCGAGAACAAATACATTTACATATCCGATGAAAACAAGGATTTCGGGGTGCTGTGCCGTGAACTTCGGGATTCTGTCGGATGCCGGAATATTAAGGCGTTTGAATGGTTGGCGAAATATCGCAACTACCCTGCAAACATGAAGGCGGGACGCTATGTTGTTGAGCCGAATATGAGCGTAAATTCGTTGCTGAACCGTCTGCGACTTGGTCAGCAAATACCTGTGCGCATTACTTTCAACAATATTCGCCTGCTGAACGAACTGGCCGACCGTCTTGCGCAGCAACTGATGCTCGAACCCGACGACTTGATGAAATATCTTACAGATGAAACTTATTGTGAATCACTCGGTTTCACAACCGAAACAATCGGAACAATCTTTATACCAAACACTTACGAAGTATGGTGGAACATATCCGCCGAGAAGCTTATCGCAAAAATGAAGCGCGAATTTGAAACGTTCTGGACTGAAGATCGCCGCCAAAAAGCTGAAAATCTGCATCTTTCGCCGGTAGAGGTCTCAATCCTCGCTTCGATAGTAGAAGAAGAGACTGCCGCCCCTGAGGAATACCCCATCGTTGCAGGCTTATACATCAACCGTCTTTTCAAAGGCATGCCGCTACAGGCCGACCCGACCGTGAAATATGCCGTCGGCGACTTCACTTTACACCGTATCCTCAACAGGCATCTCGAAACCGAATCGCCTTACAACACGTATCTACACACAGGTTTGCCGCCCGGACCAATCCGACTCCCCTCGCCTGCAAGCATTGACGCCGTACTTAACCGAACGATTCATAACTATCTGTTTATGTGTGCAAAAGATGATTTTTCGGGGCGGCACAACTTCGCCGTAACCCTTTCCGAACACAACCGGAACGCCGACGCTTACCGCAGGGAACTCAACAAAAAAGGAATTTATTAACAAAAAAGCATTTTAAAATAAAATTTTAATTATATTTGCAGCAAATTTTTTAACCTTCTAAAATTTTGAAAATGATGTCTATGAAAATTTTCCTCCAGTCATTGACTGTGGTTTGTTTTTTGAGCTTGGCTGCGTGTGGAAGCGAGCGAGGCAGTAATGCTGTTACTGCTGGTTGTAATGTAGTATGGGACACTCCGGGCGGGAACTCACGCGCTTCCGTGCCAATCGGCAACGGAGATGTCGGCGCTAACGTATGGGTTACGTCCGGCGGAGAGCTGTATGTGCTTATCAGTAAGACCGATGCGTGGAGCGAGAACGGTCAGTTGCTCAAGATTGGGCGGCTCAAGCTCCGTTTCTCGGAACCCTTACCGTTGCAGACGTTCCGGCAAGAGTTGGATTTATGGACAGGTACGCTTCGCATAACCGGCAAAGACGCCGACGGCAAGACGCTCGCCCTGTCGGTATGGGCTGACGCCAATGCGCCTTTTATCCGTATATCGGGAGAGAGCAGCAAAGCTCTTACTGCCGAGGTCGTCTATGACGGCTGGCGGCGTGAACCGCACGAACTCGTTGGCGTTGAGAGAAACCAAGCTGTTCGCGGCATTTCCATCAGCAAGAACAGACTGATAACCGACGCCGATGTAGCGCTGCAACGCGACAGCGAAATAGCATGGTACCATCGCAACGAGCGTTCTATATTCCGCGAAACGCTTGAACTTCAGGCGCTTAGCGACTATCCTGACATAGACAAAGACCCGCTGCTCTATCGCATATTCGGAGCTGTAGCTTATGGAGAGGGCTTTATTAACAAATCGCCTGAATTGCTTTCAACGGCAAAACCGGTTCGCAGTTTTCTTATTAACGTAGCAGTGGAGACCTTGACTTCCGGCACGGCAGCAGAATGGGAAAGGGCTATAAATCAAACAATAGAAAACGATAAAAAGATTCCCCTCAAAGAAAAGCAAGCGCAGCATGAGAAGTATTGGAACGACTTGTGGTCAGACCATTATATATTAGTCAGTTCGCGCGAAGACAGCGCTAAGGTGGCTGTAATGACGCAGGGTTATCAGTTGCAGCGCTACATGAACGCCTGCGCCGGACGCGGCAATATGCCGATTAAGTTCAACGGCTCTATCTTCACCGTTGATTCGCTTGACGCGAACTTCCCTTTCAATCCCGACTACCGCAACTGGGGCGGCTGCTACTGGTTTCA
This sequence comes from Tannerella sp., assembly GCA_031272655.1. Classification (GTDB taxonomy): domain Bacteria; phylum Bacteroidota; class Bacteroidia; order Bacteroidales; family Tannerellaceae; genus Tannerella. Next base: position 964 of record JAISTJ010000217.1, on the reverse strand, counting down.
GAACACCCGACTGCCTTACTGGGCGATGCTTCACGCAGGCGACTTCGAGATGATGAAGCCGCTCTTCAAGATGTATATGGACGCGCTGCCGATGGCTAAATATCGCGTCCGGAAATATTACGGTCATGGCGGTATCCAGTTTCCGGAAACAATGTATTTCTGGGGAACGTATTGCAATACCGACTATGGCGTTGAGCGCGGAGACCTGCCCGACGGCGTTTCCGTCAATACTTATATCCGCTACTATTGGCAGGGGATTATCGAACTTACTGCTATGATGCTTGATTATTACGACTTTACGCACGACGAAGCGTTTCTTAACAGTACTCTGCTGCCGTTTGCCGACGAAGTTGTAACGCTGTATCGCGAGCATTACCCGTTGCGGACTGAAGAGGGCAAAATACTCTTCTCGCCCGCTTCCTCGCTCGAAACGTATCACTCCGCCATTCAGCCTATGCCCGAAATAGCCGGTTTAAGGTTTATTTTGCCGCGACTGCTTAAGCTAAAAGATTCGGCGATTGCCCGTTCATTGCTTGAAGACATGCCTGAAATACCTACGGCGGAGAAAGATGGCAAGAAAATGATTGTTGCCGGCTATGAGCTGCGCGACAAACGCAATGTTGAAAATCCCGAACTGTATGCCGTGTTCCCTTACCGCGTGTTTGGGATTGATAAGCCGGACTTGCAACTCGCACAGAACGCCTTCGACGTTCGTAACCACAAAGAGGCGTGGGGCTGGCAGCAGAACGCTATTCAGGCGGCGCTGCTCGGACGCGCAGACGAGGCTGCCGCAATGGTGAAAACAGCGCTTAACACCAAACACAAAGGCAGCCGCTTCCCCGCATTCTGGGGTCCAAACTACGACTGGGTACCCGACCAGGACCACGGCAGCGTACAGATGCGCGCCCTGCAGAACATGCTCATTCAGACCGAAGGCGACAAAATACTGCTCTTCCCCGCATGG
>JAISTJ010000207.1 GCA_031272655.1 Tannerella sp. | reverse complement strand
TGGATTGGCATTGACAAATCGGAGGCAGCAATAGAGGTTGCGAAAAAGAAACTTGGCGCTGTCGGCAGTGATTTATTTGTGCAAAATAACGGCTATGAATTTATGCAGTTAGATTTGGCGGTAGCGGTTTGAACTGGCATGCCGGACTGCCGCTGTCCTACAAAGAATGCCTATGTCCGATGCGGTTCCTACATCAACATCTGTCTCGAAAAGGCTATTCCTAAAATGCAATTCAATAATTGTTATTGCGCGAAAATTCAAAATTTTTATTAACTTTGTTGCTTTAAATATTACTCTATGAACAAAATTATTGCTGCGGTTGTTGTTTTTTTTGTGTCTTTATCGGCTTATTGTCAGGATATTACGGGGGAGTGGAACGGGACGCTCTCGGTGCAGGGCGTCAAGTTGAGGCTTGTTTTTCATATCAGCAGGTCGGTAAGCGGTTTAGAGGCTACGATGGATAGCCCCGACCAAGGAGCGAAAGGGCTTCCTGTGAAAACGGTAAGTTATTCAGCGCCAACGCTTAAATTAGCATTGCCTAATCTTGGAATTGAATATGAAGGCATTCTGGGGCAGAATAGCGTCATTGACGGGACTTTTAAGCAGGGCGGCATGTCGTTTCCGCTGAAACTGTCGAAAGAAAAAGTAGTTTTGAAGCGTCCTCAGGAACCTTCAAAGCCTTATCCGTACATTGAGGAAGAGGTTGTTTTTACGAATAAAAAAGCGGGGATAAAACTTGCAGGGACACTCACAACACCCTCAAAGACAGGCGTTTACCCTGCCGTTGTACTTATAAGCGGCAGCGGGGCGCAAAACCGCGACGAGGAATTGATGGGGCATAAACCGTTTCTCGTTGTTGCCGACTACCTGACGCGGCGCGGAATAGCCGTTCTGCGATACGACGACAGGGGAACAGCCGCTTCGGGAGGCGATTTCAGTAATGCAACAAGTGCAGATTTCGCTGACGATGCTGAGGCGGCGCTTGATTACCTGAAAACGCGCAAAGAAGTCATAACTGATAAAATCGGCTTTGCAGGGCATAGCGAAGGCGGGATTATCGCCCCGATGATTGCAGCCCGTCGCCCTAAAGACGTTGGATTCATCATACTGCTTGCTGGTACGGGCGTCAGAGGCGATTCGTTGCTTCTGCTCCAGTCGGAAACCATTCTGAAAGTATCGGGCACTGACGATGAAAACATCCGGAACGCCCAAAATCTCAATAGGAAAATCTATCGGATGGTTGCACAAGGCGTAGATTCGGCTGCAATCAGGAAAGAAATCGCAAAAAGCATGGCGGGAACGGGACAATCCGAAGGAGCGACAACCACGATTATTGAGTCGCAAATCAGCAGGTTATCAACTCCATGGTTCCGGTATTTCATTAAGTATGACCCATTTCCAACGCTGACCAAGGTGAAATGCCCTGTTTTGGTGATGAACGGCGAAAAAGACGTTCAGGTGCCTGCCGGCATCAACACCAAAGCCATAGAAAAAGCGCTGAAGCAAGGCGGCAACAATCAGGTAACCGTCAAACTCTTTCCCCGCCTAAACCACCTGTTTCAGGAATGTCAGACCGGTTTGCCCGGCGAATATTCGAGTATAGAACAGACTTTTGCGCCCGAAGCCCTCGAAACGATGTCAAAATGGATTGAAACACTATTAAAAAAATGAAAATTCAAATTAAACAATTTAAATCTCCTTGCGGGGAGTTGTTACTCGGCTCTTTTGATGATAAACTTTGCCTTTGCAACTGGACTAAAGGAAAACGTAAAGAGCTGATAGCTAAGAGATTACAAACGGCGCTGAATGCTGATTACGAAGAAAGCGAATCGGAGGTCATCAACGAAACCGTCAGGCAATTAGAGGAATATTTCGGCAAAAAGCGGCAAAAATTCAATGTTCCGCTACTTTTCGCAGGCACTGATTTTCAGAAAGTTGTATGGAGAGAATTGCTGAAAATCCCGTATGGCACGACAGTTTCATACGGCGAACTTGCTCGGCGGATTGGTATGCCGAAAGCCGTCCGCGCCGTAGCCGCTGCGAATGGTGCGAATGCCATTTCCATTTTTGCCCCCTGCCATCGTGTTATCGGCAGCAACAACAAACTCGTTGGTTACGGCGGCGGACTTGAGGCAAAAAAATGGCTCTTGGAATTAGAAACATTTTAACTTTATTCCAAAAGACGTCAATTATTCCTGTAAAATTTGTATCTTTGCACCCGCAAACATATATTTTATGGAGAAGAAAGTTTATTTTGCAGCGTTATTTTCGCTGTTTTCGGTAATGATATGCACGGCCCAGACGTCTTCCGGGACGACTGCCGGATGGGTTAAATATGAGCATAATCCGGTGCTTGGGGGCGGTGATCTGGGAACGGTTTTTGACATCTCGGTACTCAAGGACGGGGATGTTTACAAGATGTACAACAGTTGGCGCCCGAAGCGCAGTATCGGGTTGTCGGTAAGCAAGGACGGATTTAAATGGACAGCGCCTGAAATAGTGTTATATCCCACAGAATCAACCGGTTGGGAATCAAATCTCAATCGTATAGCAATAGTTTTGAAAGATGGCGTTTATCATTTGTGGTACACCGGCCAGCAGCGCGACAGCTCATGGATAGGCTATGCCACAAGCGCTGACGGTGTGAATTTCAAGCGCATGAGCGACAAGCCGGTATTAAGTCCGGAGTTGGCGTGGGAGAAAGTAGCTGTAATGTGCCCGCATGTTGAGTGGGACAAAAAAGATAAAATATTTAAAATGTGGTATTCGGGCGGCGAACAGTACGAGCCAAACGCTATCGGTTACGCGACGAGCAAAGATGGTCTGAAATGGAAAAAATACGGCGGAAATCCGATTTTTTCGGCAGACCCAAAGAGCGAATGGGAACAGCACAAAGTAACTGCCTGTCAGGTAATTAAAAGGGAAAAAGATTATCTAATGTTTTACATAGGCTTCAAAACGGAAGACCTTGCACAGATAGGAATGGCGAAATCGCCCGACGGCATCACCGGTTGGGTGCGTTTCGACAAAAACCCGATAATCTTCCCTTCACCCGGCGAATGGGACGCCAGCGCTTGTTACAAGCCGTTCGCTGTTCAGGAAAAAGACCGCTGGCTGCTCTGGTACAATGGCCGCAACGGCAATCTGGAGCAGATAGGTTTAGTCATACACGAAGGAAAAGAATTAGGGTTTTAACAATTTTTTATGCAAAAAATACGGAATATAGCGATTATAGCGCATGTTGACCACGGGAAGACTACGCTGGTGGACAAGATGCTGCTCGCGGGGAAACTGTTCCGCGAAGGGCAAGCAGAGCCTGA
>JAISTJ010000170.1 GCA_031272655.1 Tannerella sp. | reverse complement strand
TTGAATTTCTTTAATTGCAGATTTCAGTTGCTTGAAAAGTTCATTCAATTGAATTAAACGCTCGTTGGAACGCCAGCCCGGAACTTTAAAATCGGTAACGCTTAATGTCTTTTCGGTTATTCCATTTAGTAAATCAATATAATTTTCTCGTGCAGGATTCTGCAAAACATCTTGATACTCTGATAAAATCTTGTCCTTTGTTTCCAATGCAATTTGGGCATACTTTTTGGTGCGAATTTGCATCGCTTCTTCGTAGCGGTCAATCAGAAAAGCGCTTGAACGCACTTCAATACCGGCAACTGCTTTCTTTACATATTCGGTAATCAGGTCGTGGGGAATATGGCTTATATCGAACCCTAATTTTTCTTGAAAATCGGATTTCCTGAAAATCAGCAAATCAGGACGTTTCCCGATTGTATCCAATTCATTTTGAAACTCTTGATAAAAGGCGTCGAAACCTTCTTCGCCTGCAACCAAATCGTCTGATTTGCCATATTTTACTGCAACATAATTCTTTGAGTTTTCGTTGATTGTTCTTGTAACAAGGTTTTCCGCCCAATCGCCCTGCTCTTTATTGGTAATAAAGTTGGAACTTGCCTGCGTTGGAGTGCGGGCAGGGTCTCTTGTTTGCGAGAAATCAACCAATTCCACAGGAACGTTTTTTGTTAATTCTCTGATTTTATGAAAGTATGTAATATCGTTCATTTTATCTTTGACTTTAAATACTATTCATTTGTCAAAAAATTTTTTTTGATAATTTTTGGCAAAGGTACGAAATATTTTTATATGGTTATCACTTTCGAGGGGGAAAAGTTTTCAACATAGGGAAAATGCGAAGAGATTTTATCGCTGATTTACTGTTATACTATGCGATTTTCTGTTATACATTCGGGACAACGGACGGAATTGTTTTGTATCTTTGCGGCCGGATAAAGACAACAGGATAGTTATGAAAGAAAATTATCGTTGGACGATATGTGGTTTGCTCTTTTTTGCTATGACGATTAATTTCATTGACCGTCAAGTACTTAGCATTCTTGCCCCGCATCTGCAATCGGTTTTTAACTGGAGTGAGGCGGAGTATGGCTATATTGTAACGGCGTTTCAGGTGGCATACGCGCTTGGGTTGCTGTTTGCGGGCATGTTCATTGACCGCTTCGGCGTGCGAATAGGCTACTCGGTAGCTATGGCTGTCTGGAGCCTGTCGGCGGCGGGTCATGCGCTTGCATCGGCGGTGATGTCGTTTGCTTCGGCGCGGTTCTGCCTTGCTTTGGGCGAATCGGCAAACTTTCCCGCCGCAGTCAAGACCGTTGCAGAGTGGTTTCCGAAGAAAGAACGGGCGTTGGCTACGGGAGTGTTTAATGCCGGCTCAACGGTTGGAGTAATTATATCGCCTATTTTAATTCCTTGGTTAGCAGTTAGTTTTGGTTGGCAATCGGCATTTGTTTTTGCAGGGGCATTGGGTTTTGTGTGGCTGTTTTTCTGGCTGTTGCTTTACCGGACGCCTGAAAAACGAGATTTGGAAAAGGACGTCCGCAGTGAAGATAAACCGTCATGGAAACAACTACTTCGCGACCGCCGGACGTTCGGTATCTGTATCGGACGGTTTGTAACCGACCCAATATGGTGGTTTTTCCTGTTTTGGCTGCCTAAATACCTGCATGAACAGTTTGGTCTTGATCTGCAGTCGTTTGGTATTCCGCTGATAATCATATATTTAATGTCATCATTGGGCGGCATAGGCGGCGGATGGCTGTCGTCCTTTTTTATCCGTCGAGGCAAAAGCATTGATTTTGCCCGCAAGACAACTATCCTCATTGCGGCGTTGATGGTCGTGCCTGTTATCACCCTTGCGTGGTTGCCGTCGCTTGTCGGCGCCATACTTTTCATCGGGCTTGCCACAGCCGGACATCAGGCTTGGGGCGCAAACATCTATACCGTTGTGTCGGACGTTTATCCCAAGTCGGCTGTCGGTTCTGTCGTCGGGCTGACAAGTTTTGCAGGGGCAGTCGGAGGCGTACTTTTCTCGCCTTTAGTGGGATGGATTTTGCAGTTGACGGGCAGTTACATCATCATCTTCGTGATAGCAAGCGTGGCATACTTAGCGGCATGGTTAGCGCTGAAAATTTTCACTCCAATAAGTAGTTCCAAATTAGATAAAAATGAAATTTGACGTTACAAAAAGGGATTCGCAGGCTACGGATATTACGCCGGTGCAGCCTGAAGCATTTGATACTGAGGCTTATGCTGCGTATGAAAAAGAGTTGTTAAAGCGGACAGCAGTATTTTGGGAAGCGCCGTCGGGTGTTGCCGTTTATCGCCGTATGCGTGCGGCGGAGGTCTTTTCGGACGGCTGCCGCGACATGGCGCGTTCGCTCGCACTGCAATTAGGCTGCCTGCAAACGAGCATGGCATTCAAAGCGGACGTCCCCAACTTCCTCGAACCGTGGTATGGGGTAGGAATTTATGCTTCGGCTTATGGTATTGATTATGTGTGGAATCCAGGACAGTCGCCCGCCTCGCATTATCGTTTTGAGACGCTCAACGAAGCCCTTCAATACGTGCCGCAACCCGTAGCGCAAACGCCTGTTGGCAAGCACACACTTGAGATGATTGAATATTTCATGGAAAAAACCAAAGGCGCCCTGCCGATGTGTTTCACCGACGCGCAATCGCCGCTTAACACTTCTACCTTGATAGTCAACACTTCCGAATTGATGCTAAGTGTCATTACCGCACCCGATGCGTTGAAAGTGTTCCTCGACCGCCTCGCATCGCTGATGATAGAATTTGTCGCCGAACAAAAGAAACTTATAGGCGACTGCCTCGTTAATCCCGGGCATGGCTTCGCTTCGGCGCGAAATTTCGGTGGCTACGGTCAGAGCGACGATAATATCGTAATGCTCTCTAATGAAGACTATTACGAATGTGCCGTGCCATCGTTTGAAAAGGTCGGGTTAGCTTATGGCGGCCCCGTACTACATTCTTGCGGCGATTATTCGGGCAAACTGCCTATAATGCACAATATCAGCAACTTAAAGATGATTGACGCCGCATTTTCGCCTGAAACCGACCCAAATCCCTGTCCGCCACAGCCTTTTGCCGAAGCGCTTACAGGTAGCGGTATCATCCTGAATGCGAGGATAGTAGGCAGTTTAAAAGTGATTGAGCAAACCGTTCGTCAACTGTGGCGTCCGGGAATGAAACTGATTGTCGTAACATATTGCCAAACACCTGAAGAACAGGTAAGGGCGTATGATATTATTCACAATATTTGTGTATGAAATTGAATTTATTTATTACAACGCTTTGAAGTTGTTGATAGCAAGTCCCCATTGTTATCCTTGTTGTGTGATTTCCATTACAATAAAAGATGTAAAAACACGTTATTATCTGGTATAACTATTTAATAACGTACAGGATGATTGATTATATAAGGGGGACGATAGCGGAGCTGTCGCCTGCGCAGATGATAATGGAATGTGGCGGAATTGGCTATGAGTTAAGCATTTCCGTTACAACTTACAGCGCTTTCAATGGGATGAGCGAGGGGAAAATCTTTGTTATTGAGGTGATTCGCGAAGACGCCCACCTGCTTTATGGTTTTGCCACAAAAGAAGAACGGGAACTGTTTGAGTTGCTGACGTCGGTTTCGGGCGTCGGTCCGAACACTGCGCGCATGATATTGTCGTCGTTGAAACCGTCCGACCTAATCAACGTTATCGCTTCGGGCGACGATGTCAGCCTGACGACTATTAAAGGCATCGGCAGTAAGACGGCGCAGAGGATAATCGTTGATTTGAAGAAGAAAGTACGAACAGTTGAAAGTCTGGCTGATGAAAGCGGCGCGTTCGCATCAAGCGGCGTCAATGCGGAGGTTGCCGACGGGGCAATCTCGGCGCTTGTGATGCTGGGTTTCCAAAAGAATATGTCGCAGAAAGTTGTGATGCAGATATTGAAGAAATCGCCCGGAATGAGTGTGGAACAGGTTATTAAGGAGGGACTTCGGATTTTGTAATGGTTTGAGGTTTGAAGTTTATTAGTTTGAAGTTTTATTTGGTTTTATTTGGTTTTTGGTTTTTAGTTTGAGGTTTTTGGTTTTATTTTTTATTTTAAAACATTTATAATGAAGCGGATAGTTGGAAAAATGGCAATAAAGGCAGTGATGGCGACACTTGGGGTGGCGCTTTCATCCGGTTTGTTTGCCCAACAGCCCGACTCGCTTCAATTACAGACGGATTCGCTTCAAATTCCCACCGATACGGTCAAGAAAAGCGGTGCGCCGTTGAACGTTAAAAAAACCATCCCCGAAAACTATGAAGATTTGAACAAAACATCGGCGTCCGACTTGCGCGACCCTGAAAATATAGAATCCAAAATAGAATACGACTTAAAATCAGGAACTTACCTTTTCAGAACAAAGATTGGCGATATGGAGCTTGGCACTCCGCTGAAGATGACGCCGGAGGAGTACATGAAATATAGCCTGAGGAAGTCCATAGAGCAGTATTATCACGACAAGAACAGTGCGATGATAGACAGCGCCGGTACGAAAGAAGGCGCAAGAGCGAGCACATTGCAGTCGCTCACCGATTTGCAGTTTGATATAGGGCCTGCCGACAAGCTGTTCGGGCCGGGCGGCGTGAGGCTTCGTTCGCAGGGTACGATAGGTCTGGATTTAGGTTTGAAAAATTCTTCCACTGAAAACCCTTCGCTGCCCGAAAGGTCGCGAAGCCGCACATTTTTCAACTTCAACACCGACGTGCAGATGAATGTTAAGGCGTCGGTAGGCACGAAGATCAACTTTGACATGAACTACAACACCGGAGCGGCGTTTGACTTCGATGCAGCCAAGCTCAACCTCAATTACGGCGGCGAGGAAGACGAGATAATCAAGTCGCTTGAAGGCGGTAACGTGAGCCTTAACACCAACAACTCGCTTGTGAGGGGCGGTTCGGCGCTTTTCGGCGTCAAGACCGACCTCCAGTTCGGCAAACTGCGTGTCAAGGCGATAGTAGCCCAGCAAGAATCGGATTCGCGTACAGTCAATTCCAAAGGCGGCTCGCAAATGACTGATTATGAGATAAAAATAGACGAATACGATGATAACCGCCACTTCTTCCTCGCTCATTATTTCCGCGACAACTACGACCATGCCATGTCGAAGCTGCCTTACATCTCGTCGGGCGTTGCTATCAACCGCATAGAGGTCTGGATAACAAACAAAAGCAGCGTACAGGGGCAAACCCGCAATATTGTAGCGTTTTCGGATATAGGCGAGAACAAGCATATCAGTAACCCGCTGTTCAGTGCGACAGGCAGCATGGAAGTGCCTTACAACGGGGCAAATAATGTTTACAGCATGATTGTGAACAATTATCCCGACGCCCGCGAGATAAGCTCTGTTACACAGACTTTTGAGGGTTTCATTGAGGGCGGTAAGGATTATGAAAAGATTGAAAGCGCAAGGATGCTGTCGTCGAGCGATTACACTCTGAACAAGCAACTTGGCTATATCTCGCTCAACGCCAAGCTGCAAAACGACGAGGTGCTTGCCGTGGCGTTCGAATATATCTACAACGGAACGGTCTATCAGGTAGGCGAGTTCTCGACCGACAAAACCGAAAACACATCTAAATGTCTGTATCTCAAGCTATTAAAGGGCACATCTACTTCGCCTTCGCTTCCATATTGGGATTTGATGATGAAAAATATTTACAGCATCAAGAACGGTTATTCCATACAAAAGCAGAAATTCAGGTTAGACATTGTGTATCAGAGCGATACAACCGGCACATACGTTTACACCATACCCGAAGGCAATATCAAAGAGAAGACATTGTTGAGAGTTATGAACCTTGACAGGCTCAATACGCAGAACGAGGTCGTTCCGGGCGGCATGGGCGACGGTTTTTTCGATTATGTTGAAGGTTTCACGATTCTGTCGCGTAACGGGAAAATTATTTTCCCTGTAGTAGAGCCGTTCGGAAAGCATTTGCGCGAGGCGATAGGCAACGACGCGATTGCCGACAAGTATGTCTATCAGGAGCTTTACGATTCGACGATGACGGTAGCCAAGCAGATAGCCGAGAAAAACAAGTTCCTGATAAGGGGGCAGTTCAACGGTTCGTCGTCGAGCCAGATACAGCTCGGCGCCACGAATGTAGCGCGTGGATCCGTGGTGGTGCGTTCCAACGGCATGATACTGACCGAAAACGTTGATTATATCGTTAATTACAGTTCGGGAACGGTAACGATACTCAATGAGACGCTGATTTCCAGCAATTCCAACATAAGCGTATCGCTCGAAAACCAGTCCATGTACAGCATGCAGCGCAAGACTGTTTTGGGTACTGATCTAAGCTATGAATTTTCAAAAAACTTCAATATGGGCGCCACTTTGATGCACCTGTCGGAGATGCCCATGACCACAAAGACCGCGTTTGGCGAGGAGTCGGTGAAAAACACTCTTTGGGGTCTTAATCTTGATTACAAGGGTGAAAGTCAGTGGCTTACAAATATGTTTGACAAGTTGCCGCTGCTTCAGCTCACCCAGCCAAGCACCTACTCTGTTAAAGCCGAGTTTGCGCATCTTATACCCGGCCATTACCAGAGCAAATATGTGAGCGATTATTCGTATCTTGATGATTTTGAATCAACCCAGTATGAAACAGACCTGTTAAACCCGTATTTTTGGAATTTAGCGAGTGTGCCTTACGAAGGTTCAAAAGAGTTGTCCAAGTTTCCGGAAGCCACTTTGACAAACAATATTGATTACGGCAAAAACCGCGCATTGCTGGCCTGGTATTATATAGACGGGCTTTTCACCCGCCGCAACTCGTCGCTTCGCCCGTCGTACATGACCGACGACGACATCTCCGATCACCGCGTCAGGGCCGTCCTTTCCGAAGAGCTTTTCCCGAATAAAGACCTGCTTTATAATGAGAATAACTATCTGAACGTGTTGAATTTAGCTTATTATCCGAAAGAGCGCGGGCCGTATAATCTTGACGCCGAAAATATGAACAGCGACGGAACGCTGATGAATCCGGAGAAGCGTTGGGGCGGCATGATGCGTTCATTAGACCAGACGGATTTTGAACAGGCTAATTTTCAGTATATTGAGTTTTGGATAATGGATCCGTTCATCTACAACCCGCAGCAGAAAGGCGGCGATCTTTATTTCAATCTGGGTGAAATATCGGAAGACGTTCTTCGCGACGAGAAGAAATTTTTCGAGAACGGCATGCCCGTAAACGGGGATATGTCGCTGATAGACAGCACTGTATGGGGTCGCGTACCGAAGCAGCAAAGCACCGTTTATGCTTTCGACAACACCGCCGGGGCGCGCGCTTTGCAGGATGTGGGCTTCAATGGCCTGTCGTCCGAACAGGAGAAGACTTTTCCCACTTACAGCAACTATGTTGAGGCGCTGCGCTCGAAGCTCAATCAGGAGACGGTAATGAAGATGGAGAACGACCCGTTTTCGCCCCTGAACGACCCTGCCGGCGATGATTTCAGCTATTTCCGCAGCAACCTGCACGATCAAAACCAGTCGGATATCCTTACCCGGTACAAGCGTTACAACGGCGTTGAAGGCAATTCGCGCGAATCCAACCAGTCAAACGATACTTACGGCACGGCAGCGAAAATGATGCCCGACGTGGAGGATTTCAATCAAGACTACACGCTCAACGAAAACGAGAAATACTATCAGTACAAGGTCTCGATACGCCCGAAAGACATGGTCGTCGGGACGAACTTTGTTGTGGACAAGCGCACAACGAACGTCAGGCTCGCCAACGGCACGCGCGAAGACGTTACATGGTACCAGTTTAAAATACCAATCAGGGAATACACTAAGACGGTCGGTTCGATTTCGGATTTCAATTCAATTCGTTTCATGCGTGTATATATGACTGATTTTGAGGAGACTACGATATTGCGTTTCGGCAAATTCGCTTTGGTGCGCGGCGAATGGCGTCCTTACCAGCAGGCACTGTACAAAGCAGGTTCAATTCCTTCGGTAACAGGCTCATTATCAATAGCTACAATCAATATTGAAGAGAACGGCGACCGCGAGCCGATCAACTATGTACTTCCTCCGGGCGTTACCCGGATAACCGACCCGAGCCAGCCGCAGCTGCGTCAGCAAAACGAGCAGTCACTGTCAATGAAAGTGATGGATCTTGCTTCACAGGATGCGCGGGCAATCTATAAAACAACGAGTTACGACCTGCGCCGCTATAAACGGCTGCAAATGTTTGTCCACGCCGAACGTTTAGTTGATGACATTACAAGTCTTTCAAACGGCGACTTGTCTGTATTCATCAGGCTTGGAACGGACTATAAGAACAACTATTACGAATACGAGGTGCCGCTGAGCCTCACCGATTTCGGGACAAGGGACAGGGAGAAGGTATGGCCTGCCGACAATATGATAAACTTTAGCTTGGAAGCGCTTACCAAGCTGAAACTTCAACGCAATCAGGCTAAAAGCGCGGGCGAAGCGGGCGTTACATATAACAATCCATATACCCAGTACGATCCCGACAATACGCGCAATTCGATGAGCATTACCGGAAACCCCTCATTATCAGATGTTCAGGTCATAATGATAGGTGTGCGCAACAATTCAAAAGACGTCAAGAGCGGTGAGATATGGATAAACGAGTTGCGCGTTACCGACTATGACGAGTCGGGCGGGTGGGCTGCAAACGCGGCGATGAACCTAAATCTGTCGGATTTCGCCACAATCAATGCCACCGGGAATATAGAAACGGCCGGCTTCGGATCGCTTGAACAGTCTGTTTCGGAGCGCAGTCTCGACGACCATTCGCAGTACAGCATAGCGGCGACAGTGCAGCTCGGCAAGCTGTTCCCAGAAAAGGCAAGAGTAACGTTGCCGCTCTATTATTCTTATTCCAAAGAAGTTATCGCACCGCTTTACAATCCTTTGGATCAGGATATTTTGCTTCAGGAATCCATTGATAATGAGACTACTAAAATAGCAAAAGATTCGATACGCGATTTTTCGTATGACGTTTTCACTACTAAATCGCTGGCGCTCAACAACGTGAAAGTGGATATAAGGAGCAAAACGCCCATGCCCTACGACCCTGCGAATATTACTATGGGTTTTGTAACCAATTCGGAGCACAGGACAAATCCGGACACAAAATACGAGAACACCAGCAATTTCCAAGGCAATCTGGGCTATGCCTACACGCCATACGTCAAGCCATTCCGGCCGTTTGAGAAGATAGAGAAGAACAACGGTTATACAAAGTATATCAAACAGTTGGCACTGAACTATTTACCCTCATCGTTCAATTTCAACAACGTTATCACCCGCAATTACTACGAGATACAGCTGCGCGACTTGAGCAATCCGGGCGCTATAACAGGATTGCCGGTGTCGTTCAGCCAGAACTTCTTCTGGGACAGGACTTTTGACATCAGGTGGTCGCCTCTCCCCAACCTTGCGCTTAACCTTACTTCAGGCACGAATGCCCGTATTGAAGAGGCTTATCTGCAGGTCAACCGCGAGATGAACCCCGACGCTTACAGCCGCTGGAAAGATACCGTAATGAGGAGCATCGCCGAAATGGGCACTCCGCTGATGTACGACCAGCGGTTCACTGCCTCATATACGCCTCCGTTCCAACTTATCCCGATACTTGACTGGATGAACGGTTCAGCCGAATACAACGCCACATATAACTGGGAAAAAGGCGCTTTTGTGGACGATGAGACAAATCTCGGCAACTCAATAAAAAATCAGCGCGAACTGCGTTTTCAGGGCAATTTAAACCTTGTTTCGCTCTACAACAAGAACGACTTTTTGAAGAAAATCATTCAGAAAAGCAATGCCCGTCCCACTACTCCAACCCGTCAAGGCGCCAACTCGAAGCAGACGCCGCCGAAAAAACAGCCTCCGAAAACGCTTACCGTAGAGGTAACATTAAGCCTCGACAGCGGGACTATTGTAACGCATAACATGTTGACAAAGAAGGTGTTAATATCAGCCCGTAGGGTTGATGACAGTTCGCGTTACAAGGTTACGTACAAAGCGCTTGACTACGGGCGCGTCAGAATCACCAACCTTGATACGGTCAAGCTTAAATTAGTTGTCCGTCCCGCGCCGTCCCAGGAGGAGACATTCGCCTATAAATTAGCCGAATACAGTTTGCGGACGTTGATGATGATCCGCCGTGTCAATTTCAGTTACTCGCTGACCGACGGGATGTATGTCCCCGGTTTCATGCCCGGAATAGGCGATTGGGTGGGTCAGGGAATAACTTCTGCCGGCCGCTCTCCCGGATGGGGATTCGCTTTCGGCGACGTTCGCAAGGACTTTATCAACGAGGCGGCTGACAAAAACTGGCTTATCTATAATCCCGAAAATATTACGCCTGCGATGATTAATTCGTCGAAAAACCTTACCGGACAGGTGCAAATAGAGCCGTTGCCCGGCATGAAGGTGTCGCTTAACTTCAACTACCTTGATTCGAGGGATACGGAGATTCAGTTTATGACAAGCGGGATGCCGGAGACTCGAAGCGGCAATTTCCAGATGACAACGATTGGTCTGGGCGGCTTTTTTGCCGGCTCAGGCGACTCTCGCAAAGGCTATAAATCGGATGTTTTCAATAAAATGCTATCCAACAGGGAGAAGGTAGCAGAGCGTATCGGGCGCAGTTATGAAGGGTCTCGCTATCCTAACTCCGGCTTCCTTGCCGGCACGATATATCCGCAGCTCGAAGGCGGTTACGACCCGTCGCACGGTAGCGTCGGATACAATTCGGGCGACGTGCTAATTCCCTCATTTATAGCGGCTTATCTTAATAAGAATCCTGAAACGGTTGCATTGACGGCATTCCCGTCGGTGTCAAGCATTCTGCCGAACTGGAACATCACTTACGACGGTTTGACACGTATTCCCCTTGTCAGTCAGCATTTTAAATCCGTTAATATATCTCACAGATATACAGGCACTTACAATATCGGCAGCTATACTTCCTACCTTAACTGGGTTAATGCGGGCATCAGCGGCGACCTCGGATATGTCAGCGACACCGAGACCGGAGCGCCCATTCCTTCAATGGGTTACGAGATTGCTACTGTGGCGCTTACGGAGTCGTTCAACCCGCTGCTCGGCCTTGACGCCACGCTTCTGAACGATATAACCGCAGGCGTCAAATACACTAAAAACAGGACTGTCAACCTCAATGTTACTTCGTATCAGATGGTTGAAATGTTCACCGACGATATTACGTTAAGTCTCGGATATAAATACGCCGAATTTAATAAAGTGCTTAAAATGAGGAAGAAAGGCGATTTTAGCAATGATCTTACGGTGCGGCTCGATTATACTTACCGCAAGGCGATGTCGCTTTTAAGGAAATTGGAGGAAAATCTCACGCAGGCGACACAGGGCACAAAGGCGAGCACCGTACAGTTCTCGGCGGATTATGCTTTCAGCAAAAAGGTTACTCTTCGCGCGTTTTACGACCTTCAGATCAATGAGCCGTTAGTCTCAAGCTCCGCCTACCCCACATCAAATTCCAATTACGGCATAAGTATTCAGATCTCGTTAGATCAGTAATTATAATCCTCTATTAATGTACAAAATATGCAATGACACGTTAGTGTACATTTTATATGGAGTTAATGACACTCCGTTTTTTTATTGCATTAAAAATGAAAACAACTAAAACTAAATATGTATCTTTGTCGCAGAATTTGATATTATACGGATAGAGATGAAACTAAAAGACTTAATTACAAAAGCGGGATTGGAGGCCGGTAGTTCGACCGTATTGCCGGATATTCCGCTTGGTTCGGTGCAGTCCGATTCGAGGAAGATTACGGAAGGGTCGCTGTTTGTGGCTGTCAGGGGCGTGAACGTTGACGGACACGACTTTATAGCAAAGGCAGTGGAACAGGGGGCTGCGGCTATCATTTGCGAACATGTTCCCGACGAGGTTGCCGGAAAGGCGCTTTTTATTCCGGTCAAAGATTCGGCCGATGCGCTTGGCAGGTTGGCTTCCGCTTGGTACGGCAATCCGTCGCATGAGATGCGCGTAGTTGGCGTTACGGGCACTAACGGCAAGACTACTATCGCTACGCTGTTATATGACATATTCCGAAAACTCGGTTACAAAGCGGGTTTGCTGTCCACCGTATGCAATTATATTGACGGCGAAGCTGTCCCGACAGAGCATACCACTCCCGATCCACTTACTATTCAGCAACTTATGGCGCGTATGGTTGAAGCGGGATGCGGTTATTGCTTTATGGAAGTCAGCTCACATGCAATAGACCAGAAACGTATCAGCGGAATAGATTTCGACGGGGGGATATTTACAAACCTGACACGCGACCATCTTGATTATCACAAGACGGTAGATAACTATCTGAAAGCCAAGAAGAAATTTTTCGATGACCTGCCTGCCAACGCTTTTGCACTCACCAATAAAGACGATAAAGTCGGTATGGTGATGCTACAGAACACAGCGGCGAGGAAACTGACCTGTTCGCTTACAACATTAGCTGATTTCAAGGCGCGGATCATCGAGTCGCATATTGACGGCACAGAGATGGAAATCAATGGCGTTGATGTGTTTACGCATTTCACCGGTCGTTTCAACGCTTACAATCTGCTTGCGGTCTATGGAGCGGCTGTCTCGTTGGGCGAAAAGCCGGAGGAAGTCCTTGTGGCGCTCAGTTCGCTTTTCCCTGTTGCCGGCAGGTTCGAGACTATCCGTTCGTCGAAAGGGTTTACCGCTATTGTGGACTATGCGCATACGCCTGACGCTTTGGAAAATGTGCTCGACAGCATTAACGAGACTCTTGCCGGCAGGGGCGAGGTTATCACCGTTGTGGGCGCCGGCGGCAACCGCGACAAAGGCAAACGTCCGCTTATGGCAAAAGCGGCTTCCCTGCGCAGCGACAGGCTTATCCTTACGTCCGACAACCCCCGCTTTGAAGAACCTGACGATATTATCGCCGATATGCTCGCCGGACTTAACGCCGACGAAAAAGAACGCACCCTTTGTATCACCGACCGCCGCCAAGCTATTCGCACCGCTATCGCACTTGCGAAAAAAGGGGATGTGATTCTTGTTGCCGGCAAGGGGCATGAAGATTATCAGGATGTTAAAGGCGTTAAGCATCATTTTGACGACAGGGAGGTGATCAGGTTTGAGGTTTGAGGTTGCAAGTTTGAGGTTTCAGGTTTCGGGTTTCAGGTTTGAAGTTAGGCGCTTTTTTTAATTTTTAATTTTTAATTTTTAATTTTTTCCGTATATTTGCAGTCCGAACGGCGTGGTGCGCCACGTTGAGCATCAAACATTGAACGTCAAACTCATTACATCAACCTGTAACAACTTAGAACACAATATGAAGATAATAATAAGCGGAGGAGGCACCGGAGGGCATATATTCCCTGCATTGTCAATAGCCAACGAGATACGCAGACGCTTTCCGGAAGCGGGTATCTTGTTTATCGGGGCGAAAGACCGGATGGAGATGCAGCGTGTTCCGGAAGCGGGATACAAGATTAAGGGCTTGCCGGTGAGCGGGTTCAATCGCTCGTCGAAGCTGAAGAATATAGGCGTGGCATGGCGTTTGCTTAAAAGCCTTTTTTTGGCGCATAAGTATGTACGCCGTTTCAAGCCGGACGCAGTGGTAGGAGTAGGCGGGTACGCAAGCGGGCCGACACTCTGGATGGCATCACTGCTCGGCATCCCGACGATCCTTCAGGAGCAAAATTCATACGCAGGCATCACAAACAAACTGCTTGCCAAGCGTGCGGCGAAGATTTGCGTGGCATACAGGGGGATGAACAGGTTTTTCCCCGCAGACCGTATTGTGCTGACAGGCAATCCGGTACGTAAAGACCTCGAAAACGTGAAGCCGAAAAATCCGGAGGCTTACAGATATTTCTCGCTTCAAAACGACCGTCCTGTGTTGCTTGTGCTGGGTGGCAGCCTCGGCGCAAGGACCGTCAATAACGGCGTTAAAAACGGCCTGAAGGTGATTACCGATTCGGGCGTTCAGGTTATATGGCAGACGGGCAAAAATTATTTTGATAAGATTCTTGAGGAATTGAAAGATGAAATGCCTGATAATGTGTGGATTTCGGATTTTATTTCAAGGATGGATTATGCTTATTCGATAGCCGACTTGGTTGTGTCGCGGGCTGGAGCGGGGACTATCTCCGAACTGTGCCTGCTTGGCAAACCGGCTATCCTTGTACCGTCGCCTAATGTGGCTGAAGATCACCAGACAATGAACGCGCTGGCGCTTTCGGATAATCAGGCGGCAGTACTGCTTCGCGATAAGGATGCTACGGATCTGCTCGCACCTACCGTACTCTCTGTTATCACCGACAAAGCTAAACTTCAAGCTCTTAGCGAACATATTATTGGCTTTGCACAGAATAATAGCGCGGAAAGAATTGTTAATGAGATAGTTAGCGTTTTGAGAATTGAGAATTGAGAATTGAGAATTAAAAATTAAGAATTAAGAGATATTAGATTTAGAGTTAAGAATTTTAGTATTAAGAGTTTGTTGTTTTTTATGGATGGTATTTATTTTATAGGCGCGGGGGGTATAGGAATGAGCGCATTGATTCGTTATTTTCTCGCCAAAGGTTTTAAAGTGGCGGGATATGACCGGACGCCGTCTGCCCTAACCGACAAACTCATAGCGGAAGGCGCTGACATTCATTATGTTGACGACGTGGCTCTTATTCCTGAAGGAATGAAGCGAGGAACGGAAATATTAGTCGTTTATACCCCGGCAGTCCCCGAAGACCACAGCGAGCTGCAATATTTCCGCCAAAACGGATATAAAGTCCTTAAACGTTCGCAGTTGCTTGGACTTATAACCGAAAACGCGCGGGGCATCTGCGTTGCCGGCACTCACGGCAAAACAACCACCTCGTCAATGATAGCCCATCTGCTGAAGCAATCGAAAATTGACTGTAACGCTTTCCTCGGCGGGATACTCAAAAACTACGACAGCAACCTGATGCTATCCGACAGCAGCGACCTGACGGTCATTGAAGCCGACGAGTACGACCGCTCGTTTCATTACCTCAAACCGTTTATGGCGGTCATCACTTCTGCCGACCCCGACCACTTGGATATATACGGCACTCCGGAAGCTTACCGCCAAGCCTTTGAAAAGTTCATTTCCCTGATAAAACCCGGTGGCACACTGATAATAAAGAAAGAAATTGCCGCATTGCTTCGCTGCGAACGTACTGATATTCAGACGTTTAACTATTCGATGACCGACGAGACAGCCGATTTTCACGCCAAAAACATCCGTGTCGGTAACGGGGAGATATTTTTTGACTTTGTAATAAAGAATCCTGTCGGGATCACCGTACCGGACGTCCAACTCGGCGTTCCGGTAAGGATAAACATCGAAAACGGCGTCGCTGCGATGGCGGCGGCATATCTTAACGGAGTAACGCCGGACGAGATGAAGCAAGCGATGAAGACATTCAGAGGCGCCGAACGCCGTTTTGATTTCCAAATCAAAACCGACAGGATAGTCTATATTGATGACTACGCCCATCATCCGCAGGAACTCGCCAACAGCATCCGCTCGGTGAAAGAGTTATATCCCAACCGCAAGCTGACGGGCATTTTCCAGCCTCACCTTTACACCCGCACCCGCGATTTCGCCGATGAGTTCGCCAAAACGCTTTCGCAGCTCGACCGCCTGATATTGCTTGACATCTATCCCGCCCGCGAAGAGCCAATCGAAGGAGTAACTTCCGAAATGCTGCTCGAAAAGGCTACTATTAAAGATAAAACGCTGTGCAGCAAGGAAGAACTGATAGCGTTGCTCGAAAAAGAAGACTTGGACGTGTTGATGACGCTTGGCGCCGGCGACATAGACCGCTTTGTTTCCCCTATACGTAACATGTTGATAGACAAATACAAACTATAGTGATAAAAAAAATACTGTTCATCCTGTTTGCCGTGCTTATTGTAGGTTATCTCGCGGCTGTTCTGTTCTTTTTCAAGGACAGGAAGGGCGTTGCGGGCGTATGCAAACAGGTTGAGGTGGTTATAACCGACAGCCTTGAACGTCATTTTATCACTCAAAAAGACGTCATTGAGTACCTGAAAAAAACAAATCAATATCCTGCAGGAAAAAAGTCGGAAGAAATAAATACTCAACTTATCGAAAACGCGCTTCTGAAGAACGAAATCATAGAAAAGGCAGAAGTTACCGGAACAATTTCGGGCAAAATAATTATTGTTATTTCGCAAAAAATGCCTATCTTGCGCATTTTTTCACCCTCAGGAAGTTATTTTGTGGACGAAAAGGGGCAGACAATGCCCGTTGTTCAAGGGCAAGCTATCTATGTGCCCGTCGCGACAGGCGCTATTGATAAGGATTTTGCGACAACAGAGCTTTACAAATTCGCTCTATTTCTGCAAAGTAACGACTTTTGGAATGACTTGACCGAGCAAATTTATGTCCGGTCGAAAAACGATGTTGAAATCATCCCGCGCGTGGGGCGTCATCGTATCCTGCTTGGCAGTTTGGACGATTACGAAGACAAGCTCGGACGCCTCAAACTGTTTTATGAACAGGTAGTTCCGAAGATGGGATGGGATAAATACAGCGTTATTAGTTTGAAATACAGGAATCAGATTGTTTGTACAAAAAAATAAGGATTTATGACAGATTATATTGTAGCAATAGACTTGGGGACGTCCCATATAACCGGGGTAGTCGGTGCAAAAAGCGAGACCGGCGTATTTTCCGTAGTCGCCTGTGAGAAAGAGTTTTCCAATCTGTGCGTTCGCAGGGGAAACATCAACAATCTCGAAGAGACGGCGAAATGCGTTGGCAGTCTGCTGAAGAAGCTCGAAGCGGCTCTTAACGGAGGCGTGATAGAAAAAATTTACGTAGGCGTTGGTGGTCAGTCGCTTCACACCATTGACCATGTCGAAAAGAAAGAAATAGGAGAAGATGCGGCCGTTTCGGAGAGTGACCTCGACGAATTGAAGCGGCGATGCGATAACTTCAAACCCGACCTGCTCGACGTCCTTAACGTTGCGCAACCGATTTATTACCTTGACGGCCGCAGGGAAAAAAGCCCCGTAGGAGTGCCTTGTAAGCATCTTGAAGCGAGGTACAAACTGATAGTCGGCCGCACTTCGATACGTCGCGAGATACACCGGAGCATAGAAGAGCGCGCCGGTAAAAAGGTTGCGGGGATTATCGTTACCCCGTTAGCCCTGTCGGACGCTCTTTTGAGCGAACAGGAAAAGGAGCTTGGATGCGCACTTGTGGACTTCGGCGCGGGAGTTACGTCCGTTTCCGTCTTTAAAAACAATGAATTGACGA
Organism: Tannerella sp.; assembly: GCA_031272655.1. Lineage (GTDB taxonomy): Bacteria > Bacteroidota > Bacteroidia > Bacteroidales > Tannerellaceae > Tannerella. The sequence continues at coordinate 6,760 of JAISTJ010000170.1, read as the reverse complement.
GCGTCTCCGTTATCCCGCTTGGCGGCAACCTCATTACACGCGACCTTGTTACGCTGCAACTGACCGAATCCTTGGCCGAAAAGCTCAAAAAAGAGCATGGAAGCGCCATCCTGCGAAAGGAAGACGACGACACCAATATCACTGTTAATATCGAAGAAACGGTGCGGATAATCAGCGTCAATGATTTCAACGCCGTAACCGAAGGCAGGGCGAAGGAAATAACCGAAAACGTGTATGCGCGGATAAGCGCCGTAACCGATCTCAAAGCGCTTGGAGCCGGTATTGTGCTCACCGGAGGCGCTTCCGAGCTGAAACGCCTGCCCGAAATGCTTATGGAGAAATGCAAAATCAAAGTGCGTCATTCCATCATTAAAGAAGGCCTGATAGCCGGCGATGACGATATGCTCGGCAACCCGCTATTTATGGCTGCATTGAGTATTATGCTGAAAGGGACGGCGCAGTGTGTGCAACAGCCTGAAAACGAACTGCCGCCGGAACCGCCTGTTGAGGAAAAGCCTTTAATTATAAGAGAAAAGTCGCGGAAGCGAGGATTAGGAAAGTGGATTAAAGATCAGTTTACAGGAGATATTTTTGACGAAAATTAATAATAATAAATTGATAATATGGATACTAACGTAGGATTGCAATGGGATTTCCCGACCGACTCAACTAAGATCATAAAGGTGATCGGCGTAGGTGGCGGCGGAGTGAATGCAGTTGATTTTATGTACAAAAACGGCATTCACGGAGTGAATTTTGCCGTGTGTAATACCGACCAGCAGTCTTTTCAGGACGTAGGAGTTCCGGTCAAGGTAACTCTTGGGGAAGGTTTGGGCGCCGGCGGCAAACCTGAGAAAGCCAAATTGGAGTTTGAAAAAAGCTCTAAGGAAGTGGAGAAACTCTTTACCGACGGCACCAGAATGGCATTTATCGCCGCCGGTATGGGAGGCGGCACAGGCTCCGGCGCGGCTCCGCTTCTTGCGAGAATGGCGAAAGATAAAGGCATCCTGACAGTCGGTATCGTTACTATCCCGTTCAAATTTGAAAAAGTCCCAAGAATAATCCAAGCTCTTGATGCGGTCGAAGAAATGAGCAGGAGCGTTGATGCCCTGATAGTTATCAATAACGAACGGCTTAAGAAATATTATCCCGATTTCGACCTTGAAGAAGCTTTCAAAAAGCCGAACGAAGTGCTTGCGATGGCTGTAAAAAGCATCGCGGAGATAATAACCGTCAAAGGCATTATCAATCGAGACTTCAACGATGTTACTTCCACGATGAAAGACAGCGGGATAGCATTAGTCAGTTACGGTTTCGGGCAGGGTGAGAACCGCCTTGAAAACGCTATTCAGGAAGCCCTCGATTCGCCGTTGCTCCACAAAAGCGATATATCAAATGCAAAACGTATCCTGTTTTATATCACGTTCAAACCCGACTCCCATTTCAAAGTGGATGAACTGAGCCAGTCTATGGACGCTTTTATGGGGCGCTTTGATAATCATATAGAAATGATTTGGGGTTGCGGCATTGATACTTCCCTCAAGGACGATCAGGAAATAAAATTCACTATTATCGCAACAGGTTTCGGCCTGCAGGACGTTCCGGAGATGAATGAAAACCGTATCATTCAGATACAGGAAGAAGAAAAGCGACGCGCGGAAGACGAGGAAAGAGTCAAAGAAGTTTATGGAGAGGATATTAACAATATTAAGATTAACAGGGTTACATCGTCAAATATCATCATTCTTACGGACGAAGAGCTTTATGATGACGAACTTATAACTTATATGGAAGAAAATCCCCCCTATAAACGCCTTTCAAAAGACATCGCGAAAGCGCGTAAGACGGTCATAAAGGAGCCTCAAGCCGAAAAGAAACCCGTAACAAGTTCCGAATCGGCCGATAGCGAAGATTTTTCAGTAATAAACTTTTAAAATATATGGAACTAAAAACGCCTTTATATGAGCAACATGTGGCTGCGGGAGGGACGATTGTCCCTTTTGCGGGTTACCTGTTGCCGGTGCAGTATCCCACGGGGATTATTGCAGAACATAATGCGGTGCGTACTGCGGCGGGTCTTTTCGATGTGTCGCACATGGGTGAAATCGAATTTCGGGGAACCGGAGCGCTTCCGGCGCTTAATAATCTGCTGACCAATGATTTTACTTCGATGGTTGACGGGCAGGTGCGTTACAGTGTGATGTGCCTTCCCGACGGCGGATGTATAGACGATGTGCTTGTGTATAAGGTTAATGGCGAGCATTTTATAGTTGTGGTCAATGCTTCAAACCGCATTAAGGATTATAAATGGATTTGCGAACATGTTGCAGGCGGCGTAACGGTGGAAGATCTATCCGACAACGTTGCGCAGATTGCCCTGCAGGGGCCGCACTCCAAAGATATTATGCTGGCTTTGACAGGCTCTTTGCCCGAAAAATATTATCATTTCATTGATGGAGTGATGATTGACGGGATGAAATGCCTTATCTCGCAGACAGGCTACACGGGCGAGTTCGGCTATGAGATTTATCTTGCTCCCGAAGCTGCGCCCCGCCTCTGGAACCTGCTCATTGAAGCAGGTAAGCCATTCGGCCTTATCCCATGTGGGCTGGGGGCGCGCGATACCCTCCGGCTTGAAGCAGCAATGCCGCTCTACGGGCATGAGATGGACGAAACGATCTCGCCTTTGGAGACGGGATTGGGTTTCGGCGTGAAGATGAACAAAGACGATTTCATCGGCAAGCAGGGTCTTATTGCCCGCGGCGAGCCTCGTATCAAACGTGTCGGTTTGAAGGTAACGGGAAGGGGCATTGCCCGCGAACATCAGGATGTGTTTCGGGACGGTTGCCGGATTGGTCATACAACATCCGGCACTCATGCACCGTTCCTGAAATATCCTATTGCTATGGCGCTTGTCGCTGCCGATACGCCCGCCGGTGCGGAGGTTGAAATAGATATCCGCGGGAAGCGGGTAACGGCAGAGGTCGTCCCCCTTCCGTTCTACAAACGGGATTCCTCAAAAAATTAACAAAAAAAATAACAACAATGAAGAAGTACTTAAAAACCCATGAATGGGTAGAATTTTCAAATGAAACTACGGCGCGTATCGGCATATCGGACTACGCGCAAAAAGCGCTTGGCGACTTGGTTTTCGTCAACCTCCCGCAGGAAGGCGACGAGGTGCAGGCAGGCGAGGCGTTTGGCGATGTTGAATCGGTAAAAGCAGTGTCGGACGTCATATCGCCCGTAACGGGGACAGTGGCGGCGGCAAATCAGGAAATAATGGACAACCCTGCACTGATCAACGAAGCGCCTTACGACAGCTGGTTTATAGAGGTGAAAGACGTTTCGGAGACGGCCGAATTGCTGTCCGAAGACGAATATGCACAGTTCTGTGAGAAGGAGGCACAACACTGATGGGCGGTTATATCCCTGTAAATGAAACAGAAAAAGCGTTGATGCTGCAGGAAATCGGCTTAAAGACAGTTGATGAACTTTTTGCGCAGATACCCGACGAAATCAAAATCAAGCGTTTAGACCTCCCCAAAGGCATGTCCGAGCTTGAAGTGAGCCGTTATATCACTTCGCTTGCGGACAAAAACAAACGTTTTAAAACAATCTTCCGCGGTGCGGGCGCTTACAACCATTATATCCCCTCGATTGTCCGCAGCATCACGTCAAAAGAGGAATTTTTGACGGCTTATACCCCTTATCAGGCGGAGATTTCGCAGGGTGTGCTCCAGTCTATTTTTGAGTTCCAGACGATGATTTGCGAGTTGACCGGCATGGACGCATCCAACGCATCGGTCTATGACGGCGCCTCTGCTGCCGCCGAGGCGGTTGCTATGTGCGTAGAGCGCAAACGGACGCGGATGCTCGTTTCGGCAACCGTCAATCCGATGACGCTTCGCACCATGCAGACTTATTGCCACGGTTCGGGCGCCCAGATAGAAATTATCCCTTCAAAAAACGGGGTAACAGATATCGAAGCGCTTAACTCAATGCTTGACGATACCGCAGCAGGCGTTTTGATTCAGTCGCCTAATTATTATGGCATTATAGAAGATGCTGCAGCTATCGGTGAGGCGGCGCATGCCAAAGGTGCGAAGTTCGTTATGAGCGTCAATCCCATCTCCCTCGGCATACTGAAGACCCCTGCCGAGTATGGCGCCGACATTGCTGTTGGCGAGGGTCAGCCGCTCGGAATGCCGTTGTCTTTTGGCGGTCCGTATCTCGGTTTCATGACATCTACAGCCGCTATGCAGCGCAAACTGCCCGGCAGGATTGTAGGCGAAACGACCGATGTGGACGGCAAGCGCGCTTTTGTGCTGACCCTTCAGGCTCGCGAACAACATATCCGGCGCGAGAAAGCCTCGTCGAACATCTGTTCCAATCAGGCGTTATGCGCTATGACCGCCGCTGTTTACATGGCAGCGATGGGGCCTGACGGCTTGCGTCAGGTAGCCGGACAATGCCTCTCGAAAGCTCATTATGCCGCCGAACGCATAAGTGCCGTTAAAGGCTATTCTCTTCGCTATAAAGGGGAGTTTTTCAACGAGTTTGTAACTGAATGTCCTACGTCGCCGGAAACCGTCCTCGCCAAACTTGAGCATGAAGGCGTCCTCGGCGGGTATCCGGTGGAAAACAATGGCATTTTATGGTGTGTAACCGAAATGAACACCAAAGAGGAAATAGACCGGCTGCATGACGTCATTGCGTAGTTACGTCATTTCAGCGCCTCAATTTGTCGCTCGTAATCAAGGAATTTTTCGCTGCGGAACTCTGAATAGTTCATCTGCTTGAACAAATTTATCAGGCGTTTGAAGTAGTCCGAAACCTCATTAAAATGGCTAAAAGAAAAATCAGTGCGGCATATTTCTATGACTTTGCGCAGCATATATTCCTGGCGTTCGAGCGGGCAGACGGCGTCAATGGCGTCGAAAGCGTCCTGCTGCAGGATGACGAAGTCTATCAGTTCCGATTTCCAGAACGTTACGTGGTAATCCACCGGCACGCCGTCGTCTCCGAGAATGTTTATCTGCTCGGAAATCTCTTTGCCGCGAAGCATGCGGGTCTTGACCTCGTTGACCATACCGAGCCAGTCGGGAGAGATATGTTTTGAAATATATTCCTCAAATTCGGGATATTCAAGGTATTTGGAGTAACTGTCAATAGGGTTGACGGCGGGGTATCGTTTGCGGTCGGCTCGCGCCTGTTCGAGTGCGTAGAAGCACCGTGCCACTTTCTTTGTGTTCTCTGTAACCGGCTCTTTGAGGTTACCGCCGGCGGGCGAGACAGTTCCTATGAACGTTACCGAGCCGCTTTTGCCGTTGTGCAGCGTAACCATGCCTGCGCGGGCGTAGAAGTTTGCCACTATTGCCGACAGGTCCATAGGGAAGGCGTCCTGTCCGGGCAGTTCTTCGAGGCGGTTTGACATCTCGCGCAGCGCCTGCGCCCAGCGGGACGTAGAATCAGCCATCAGCAGCACTTTCAGTCCCATGCTTCGATAGTATTCGGCAATAGTCATAGCGGTATATACCGACGCCTCGCGCGCTGCTACCGGCATGTTAGACGTATTGGCGATGATAACTGTACGTTCCATCAGTTTGCGCCCCGTGTGCGGGTCTTCGAGTTCGGGGAACTCGTAGAAAATCTCTACCACCTCGTTGGCGCGCTCGCCGCATGCAGCCATAATAACGATGTCCGCCTCCGCCTGCTTGGAGATAGCGTGCTGCAGCACCGTTTTGCCCGTACCGAAAGGACCGGGAATAAAGCCCGTGCCGCCCTCGACTATGGGATTGACAGTATCTATAATACGCACTCCCGTTTCGAGCAACTTGTAGGGACGCGGCTTCTCGGCGTAGCATGTAATAGCCTTTTTAACAGGCCATTTCTGCGTCATTGTAACCTCGCGCTCTTCGCCATTGGGGGCGGTCAGTACTGCTATCGTTTGATTGACGGTGTATTGACCGTCCGGCGCTATATATTTAATTGTGTATTCGCCTTCAAAAGTGAAAGGAACCATAATGCGGTGGGGCTGCGAGTTCTCCGTAACTTCGCCGAGCCATGAGCCGGCTCTGACGGTGTCACCGACGGACGCCAGCGTGCGGAACTCCCACAGGCGCTCGACGTCAATAGGGGAGGTGTATTGTCCGCGACGGAGGAAGACGCCTTCCATGCGGTCGAGGTCGTTCTGCAGACCGTCGTAGTTGCGCGAGAGCATGCCCGGTCCGAGCGTAACTTCTAAAAGATGCCCCATGAACTCCGCCTCGTCGCCTACTTTCATACCGCGGGTGCTTTCAAAAACCTGAACATAAGTGTTTTTGCCGGTAACCTTGATGACCTCCGACATTAGACGGACGCCTGCGACGGTGATATAGCAGATTTCGTTCTGTGCTACCGGGCCGTCGGCTTCCACCGTTACAAGATTGGAAACTATGCCTTTAACTTTGCCTTTTGTTGCCATAATTCAATTAATTAACGCTTTCGCGCCGCAAAGTTATAAAATAATTCGGATTTTATGACATTCCGGATGATTTTTTCTAACACGAAGATACTACGGCACGACGTTTTAACACGAAGACATGACGGCAGGACGGCACGAAGGCGCTAATATAAACAATGACGGCGTTGCCTGAGAGTGGCAACGCCGTCATGATTTACGGATATCTCACGATGTCCGCTAATCACGGTAATGTGGTGATTTTCTTTACCGTATCTCCTACTTTTACGATGTGAATTCCCTTCTTCAGTGGGATGA
>JAISTJ010000130.1 GCA_031272655.1 Tannerella sp. | reverse complement strand
CCTTATTCCCTTATTAAACAATTGAAAATAAGGGAATAAGGGAGAGAGAGGCGAATATGTCCGACATGCTACTAAGGGTTCCTCCTCAAATAAGGGTTTACCTCGCAATGACGGGGTACATGAAAGTCTGGATTGCTTCGTGCCTCGCTTCTTCTTTTTCGCTTGCGGAAAAAATGACGGGGTACACGTCGCGCCTTCCTGCCTTTATGCCTTCGTGTTAAACCTTCGCGCCGTCCACCCTCGCAATGACGGGCTGCGCCCGTCTTAATTCTCAATTCTCAATTCTCAATTCTCAATTCAAAAAGCAATATACTCTTCCGGATTGACTGGCATTCCTTTGTGCCACAGCTCGAAATGGAGGTGTGGGCCGGTGGACAGTTCACCCGTATTGCCTGCTATCGCTATCGCTTCACCTGCTACGACATGGTCGCCCGCCGCCTTCAGGAGTATATCGTTATGTTTGTAGAAAGTCAGGAAATCGTCGCTGTGCTGAACGACTATAACATTGCCGAAACGCGGATCGAAACCGGCATAGACAACCGTGCCGTCAAGCACCGACAGCACATTGTTCTTGGGTGCAGAGGTGAGGTCAACGCCGAAATGCTGCTTTTCGGGGTTAAAAGGCGACGAGATGACGCCGTTGATGGGTTTATAGAAAAACAGATCGGTCTGCGGCGTGCTAGGATTGAGCGCCGTGAGGTTGTATTTCTCTTCTTCTTCAAAACGGTTCACGAACGCCGATTCGTTTTCGCCGCGCGGGATATTGTAATCGGCTATCACAAACGACACAGAATCAGGCGATTGTAACTCTTCAGGGTTGATGTTGCCGGTCAATATGCCCGTCAGGTTTTCGAGATAACGCGCCTGCGACTGTATCTTTTCTTCCAAAGAATCAGCCCTTAATGAGTTGAGCAGTATCTCTTTACGCACTTCTACGTCAAGGTAGCCGGGTAGATAGTTGCGTATAGGTGTCATTATGATGATAACCGAAGTAAGGGCTATCAAGATGAACGCAAACATGCAGATATAGATGAAAACGGACAGTCTGGAGAGGCGGAATGACCATACCTCTTCAAGCGTTGATTCGTTGTAGAACGACAACTTGTATTTAAACCTCATCCGTTTCCAGAACGTTTTATTCGGATGTTTTTTCTTCTTCATAATTGTAATAAACCATCTGGTAATGAAACATATATCTCTCCTTTTTCATCGCTGACGCTTCTTATGAGCGCTGCGGGGATAAGGACTTCGCCGAATTTCGCCTCGACAACAAGCAGGGTGTTGGCCGTTGTGTCGTCAATGTATTTGACTTCGCCGACTAATCCTGTGATGTCGTCTATTACTATGTAATGCTTTTGGGATTGCTTCACTTCGTTCGCTTCTTCTTTTTCGTCATTGCGAGGCACGAAGCAATCTATACTATTATCCTGCTTTTGCGATTGCTTCACTTCGTTCGCAATGACGGAAGTATTATTGCGAGGCACGAAGCAATCTCTTCCCGAGAGATTCGCCGCCTGTTTTTCGGATTCGACGTTATCAAGCATCACATAAACCGAAGTTTTGTTTTTCCGTCTAATCTCTTTTATAAAGAAAGGAACCGGAATGTCGTCCAAATCGCAAGCTATAAAAGGAGCTGTATCAAGCATATCCGCATCAAGCGACGTATGAAGCGTAACTTCCCCGTTAACGCCATGCGCCTTACCAAAATTTCCAATATGTATCAACTTCTCCTTTAACATCCTAAACCCTCGTTATCTTAGCTCCAAGTGCGTTGAGCCGTTCGTCTATCCGCTGGTAGCCGCGGTCTATCTGGTCTATGTTATCTATCCGGCTTGTGCCGTCTGCGCTCATCGCCGCTATCAGCATCGCTATGCCGGCGCGGATGTCGGGGGACGTCATTTTCGCCGACCGTAAACGCAGGCGGTTGCCCAGACCTATCACGGTGGCGCGGTGAGGGTCGCAAAGTATTATCTGCGCGCCCATATCTATCAGTTTATCAGTGAAAAACAACCTGCTCTCGAACATTTTCTGATGTATCAGGACGCTGCCTTCGGCTTGAGTCGCCACAACGAGCATCACACTGAGCAGGTCAGGCGTCAGTCCGGGCCACGGCGCATCGGCTATTGTCATGATTGAGCCGTCCATAAACGTCTCAATCTCGTATCGCGCGTGCGCGGGTACATATATATTATCGCCCTGTTTTTCCATACATATCCCCAGACGGCGGAAAGCGTCGGGGATGATGCCGAGCTGGTTGTAAGCGGTGTTGCGGATTGTCAGCTCGGAGCCGGTCATAGCTGCCATACCGATAAAACTGCCAACCTCTATCATGTCGGGAAGGATTGTATGTGTAGCGCCATGTAAGGCTTTTACTCCGTTGATGCTCAATAAGTTAGAGCCTATGCCGGTGATTTTTGCGCCCATGTTGTTGAGAAGCAGGCACAGTTGCTGGATATACGGCTCACAGGCGGCGTTATAGATGATTGTTTCGCCCTCAGCCAAGACCGCAGCCATGATGATGTTTGCCGTGCCGGTAACGGAAGCTTCATCTAATAACATGTACTTGCCTTGAAGTTTGCCGGCGGTGATGACCGTATTGCCGTTAGTCGCGTCATTGCTGGGTTCGGGGCTATCTTCCGAAGCGATTGTTTCATCGCGGCTTTCACTATGGCGCTGCATGGATGTGAGTTTTGCCCCAAGTGTCTGAAAACCAATAAGATGCGTATCAAGGCGACGGCGACCGATCTTGTCTCCGCCGGGTTGGGGAAGCACAGCCTGCCCGAAACGTCCGAGCAACGGGCCTGTCATCAGCACCGAACCGCGCAATGCAGCCGCCTTGCGCGAATATTCTTCCGTGTAGATGTAGTCAATATTCAGGGCGTCGGCAGTAAAGGTATAATCGGTGGCGGAAAGTTTTCCGATCTTCACGCCCATCTCGCCAAGCAGCGACACAAGGTTGCGAATATCCAGAATATCAGGCACATTCCTTACTGTTACCGTGTCCGGAGTGAGAAGTGTGGCGCAAATAATCTGCAGCGCTTCGTTTTTTGCGCCTTGTGGAAAAATCTCGCCCCGAAGTTTGCGACCGCCTTCAACTAAAAACGAACTCATGGCTTATTTCTTTTTCTTTTTCCTTTTCTTGCTTCCTCCGCTGTCCTGATTCGGTTTGGGGGCAGATTCGAGCAAAAAGGCGGCGTCGGCGAGATGGAACGAATCGTCGTACTTCACTATCCTGCCCTCCGAAAGCACGGCAAGGTCTTCAAGAATCTTGCCGTTATCCACCGAATCCTTGTTCCATACAAGGTATGACTTCTTCATCTGATTGGCTATCAAGAGAATAGCATCTTCTTTCATTGGCCCGTCTTCCATGTCCGCTACCTTATAAATCAGCTTTTCGAGAAGCTGTCCATAATGCCTGAACGCCATCCGGCCGTCCCTGTAATAGAGTTTTGGCGGCCGCCTATACACGTTTTCTTTCACGGGAATATCATACGGATAATCCACATCAAGCTTAAAATCAGCCATTATAGCGAGGTGATCCCAGAGGATATGCTTGTAATCATTGATGTCGCGCAGGTCGGGAAACATGTTCCCCATGACGCCGATGATAGTGTTGGCGCAATGATTCCGTTCATCGCGATCGCTGATTGTGAGGCAGTGATCCACCATGTTCTGGATATTGCGCCCATATTCGGGCAACTTAAGTCGTTTGGTTGTTGTATTATAATTCATTGTCATACAGATAGTTATTTTAACAGAAATTCTTTAATTACTTTTTCAAAAGATTCTTTAGGCATGGCTCCGCGCGAGAATTGCGGTTTGTCGTCCACAGGGATGAAAAAATAGGTCGGGATGCTGGAAATGCCGAACGCCATCGCTAATTCGCGCTCCTTGTCGGTGTTTATCTTGTAGAACACCACCTTGCCGGAATATTCCTTGGCAAGTTCTTTCAGGATAGGGTCAACCATACGGCACGGACCGCACCAGTCGGCGTAAAAGTCTATTATACAGGGCTTATCGCCGAGATATTTCCATTCCTCGGCGTTGGTTTCATAATCCCAAACCTTAGAGATGAAGCCGGCTTTGTTTATGATGACAATCGTGTCTCCTCCGGCGGTCTGCGCTTTTGCATCGGTCTCCGCACCGGCCTTGCCCTCTTTCTGCTGCGCGCTGCAATGCGTGGAAAACAGCGTTATTACAAGCAAAAGAATATAATTTTGAATCTTCATACGAAAATATTTTTGCATACGTTTAAAACGACAAAGTTACAAAAAAATAAGATAACAAAGAGATTTTTCTTAGAAAATTTATAATTTTGCAAAACTTAAAACTTCAAACATGCAACTTCAAACCTTCATCCGCGCTCATATTAACGACGACATCCCGGAATTGCTGCTTAAAGCAGGGACATACAAGGATATAGATGTTCGCCTCGCCGCCGTACAGATACTTGCACGCAGAAAGATTAAGGACAAACTGCCTTCGTGGTACGCTAATGATGAGATTTCCTTCCCTTCGGAACTCGCATCGGAGCAGTGTTCTTCGGAACAGACCGCCCGTTACAAGCAGCGTCTTGTCGGCGCAGGGGACTGTGTAATAGATATGACCGGCGGGCTGGGAGTTGATGCGTACTATTTTTCCCAAAAAGCCGCGTCGGTGGTTTATATTGAGAAAAATGAAGACTACTGTAGGGCTGCCGAATACAATTTCGCGGCGCTTGGCGCTGTGAATATTAGTGTCCTTTGCGAGGATTCGGTCGGGGTAATTACTTCGGGTGCTGCTGCTACTGCTACTTCGACTGCTACTCCTGCTGCACTTGCGTTTGCGCTTGGTGAATGTACTGATGGCTTATCCATTGTTTTATATTTCGACCCGTCGCGTCGTGGAAGCGGCAATAAACGCCTCTATTCGATGTCCGACTGCGAACCGGACATCGTAAACTTCATAAACGGTTTTAAATCAGGCATATATTATCTTGATGAAGCCCTGATACAAGCCCGTATCATAGCAAAACTATCGCCCATGCTTGATATTAACGCCGTTTTGCAACAAGTCCCGAATATCACTGAAATTCATATACTTTCAGTACGTAACGAATGTAAAGAGTTGATAATCAACATAAAACCTGAAACCTCAAACCTAAAACCTCCAACAATTTACTGTATAAACATGACAACCGACGGCGCCGAGCAATCTTTCATTTTTACGTTGCAGGAAGAGCTTGAAGCACAGCCTGTTACAGCGCAAGATTTGAAGAGATTCCTCTATGAGCCGAATGCCTCTATCATGAAAGCAGGCGCATTTAAAACAGTTGCGGTACGTTTCGGACTATGGAAACTTAGCGTTAACAGCCATTTATATACGTCCGATATGCTGCATCGGGATTTTCCCGGACGTGTTTTTGAGATAAAAGAGGTTGCAAAGTTCAACAGAAATGGCTGTAAACAAGTATTAAAACACGGCAAACAGGCAAATGTTACCGTCAGGAACTTCCCTATGTCGGCACAATTACTTAGCACACGTCTCGGCTTGTCGGATGGCGGCGAAACTTATATTTTTGCAACAACTCTCGCCAATAAACAAAAGGTAATGATTATAGCCGCGAAAATCACATAAACCATTAATTATCAAAACCTTAACAAGGCTCTAAACCTTATTAAGGTTACTCTGTAAAGACGTTGCAGCAAAGTCTCTTAATTCTTAATTCTTAATTTTTAATTCTCAATTCTCAATTCTCAATTTCCTCCGTCAGAACCCCGCCGCCTTCAAATGCAGCCCCGCCGTCTCCACAAGGTTGAACATCAGGTTCATGTTATGAACAGCCTGACCGCTCGCGCCTTTCAGCAGATTGTCTATCGCTGAAACGACGAGCAACTTGTCGCCATGCCTCTCAAGGTGCAGCAGGCACTTGTTTGTGTTCACAACCTGCTTCATATCAAGGTTTTCGTCTATCACGAAGGTAAAAGAATGGTCGTCGTAGTACTCGTCGTAGAGGCGGCGCAGGTCGGGCAGAGCCAAAGACGGCATGTCCATATACGCGCTTGCGAAGATGCCGCGCGGGAAGTCGCCGCGAACAGGGATGAAATTGACCGCCGCACTGAAGTCGCTCTGCAACTGCTTCAAACTCTGCCGTATCTCTGCAAGATGTTGATGTTCAAAAGGTTTGTAAACAGAAAGGTTATTGTTACGCCAACTGAAATGCGAGGTGGCAGACGGTTTGACGCCTGCGCCGGTTGAGCCGGTGATGGCGTGAACATGTACGTCGCTGCGCAACAAACCATGCTTGGCAAGCGGCAGCAGCGCCAACTGTATGCAGGTGGCGAAACAGCCCGGATTGGCGACGTATTTGGCGTGGCAGATAGCGCGGCGGTTGAGTTCCGGCAGACCGTAAACAAACTCGTGCGACGGCGACGCAATGCGATAGTCCTGACTTAAATCAATGATTTTCAACTCTTCCGGCACCGGATGCGCTTCAAGAAACTTCTGCGTGTCGCCATGCGCGGTGCAGAAAAACAGAACGTCTATCTCGTCTAACGGCAGGTTGTTGGTGAACGACATCTCCGTCTCGCCGTAAAGTCCTTCGTGGACGCTTGTGAGGCGGTTTCCGGCATTGCTCGTGCTGTTCACAAACACAATCTCCGCATCGGGGTGATTGAGCAGCAGGCGGATAAGTTCGCCCGCCGTATAGCCCGCGCCGCCTATTATGCCTGTCTTTATCATATCTCGTCGGAATGGTTTGAATAATAGACCCTTAACGGGGTAGAAAGCACTTTGATGAAGCCTTTGGCGTCGTCGGCTGTCCAGCCTTTCTGCGTCTCGCCATACTCGCCAAACTTCGTCTTAACAAGGTCGTCCGCCGATTCCACACCGACGGTAGAGAACGACTGCGGACGCAGTTCCAATATTACCGTACCGTTGACGTGCCGCTGCGAACTCGTCAGCATAGCCTCTATGTCGCGCATCACCGGCTCAAGGTACTGACTTTCATGCAGAAACATGCCGTACCAGTTCGCCACCTGGTCTTTCCAGTACTGCTGCCACTTGCTGAGGGTGTATTTCTCAAGGAACTTGTGCGCCCCGATGATAAGCATAGGCGCGGCAGCCTCGAAGCCTACGCGCCCTTTGATGCCTATTATCGTGTCGCCAACGTGCATGTCGCGCCCTATGCCGTAAGCCGCGCCGATAGCCTCGACAGCCTGTATAGCCTTGATTTTGTCCTCATAATCAACGCCATTGACCGACGCTATCTCGCCGTTCTTAAAGCCGATGCGCAACTGCTCGCTGCCCTGCTTCGTAACATGCTTAAGGTAAGCGCTTTCGGGCAGCCCCTGCGTCGAATCAAGTATCTCGCCGCCGCAAATAGAAGTACCCCAGATACCAACGTTGTACGAGTATTTCAGTTTGGCGAAATCGGCTTTGAAACCGTTACTGTTCAGATAATCAATCTCTTGCTGGCGCGTCAGGACGTTATCCCTTGTGAGCGTGATGATTTCGACGCCCGGCGCCATGACAAGGAAGGTCATATCGAAGCGCACCTGGTCGTTGCCCGCGCCGGTAGAGCCGTGCGCAATAGCGTCAGCGCCAATCTCGCGAGCATAGCGGGCAATCGCTATCCCCTGAAAAATACGCTCCGACGATACCGACACCGGATACGTACCGTTTCGCAGCACATTGCCGAATATCATGTATTTCAGGCTTTTAGCATAATATTCCTGCGTTACGTCGAGCGTTACATACTTTACAGCGCCGAGTTTATAGGCGTTCTCTTCGTTGGTTCGCAGTTGTTCGCTGCTGAACCCGCCTGTGTCGGCGCAGGCCGCATAGACCTCATAACCCTTTTCCTTAGCGAGATACATCACCGTATAAGACGTATCCAAACCGCCGCTAAAGGCTACTACTACTTTTTTCTTTTTTTCCATTAAACGATGAAATAATCAATT
>JAISTJ010000079.1 GCA_031272655.1 Tannerella sp. | reverse complement strand
TTTTTCGTACTTTTGCGCCGTAGTTTTATGCAAACAAGGGCAGGTCAGACACGGACAAATCAACCCCTGAAAGGTCTCCCAAGTCGTACCCCATAAAACGAAGTGCAATCGTATAATGCTGATTTTTAGAAAATATTACGTATTTTGGAAAAATGTACAACTTATTTTTCAAATTTCAGCTATTTAATTTTACTTTTTTGCATTTTTTTTACGAGGTGTCGCAACTAACAGCATGCAACAATAACGGTCGTCCTCTTGATACTGGTCTATCAGTTCGTCGATAATTGATAATATTCTTTCGGGGATTTTTGGCATATTATCGAAATGTGATATAGTAAGTCTTGTCATATTTGTTCTCTATCTATTATTTTCCAGTAGCCGTTTTTGTCGGCGCCTATGCGGGCGAGAATGCCGCGGTCGATTAGTTTTTTGATATTTCTGTAAACAGTGCTTTCATTAACTTTTATTTCTTTTGCAATGTTAACATAAGAAATCCTGTTGTCTTTTTCTATTAAATCAATTATTTTAGATTCACTATCCGACAATTTTACACCTGCATTTGCACCTGCATTTACACCTGCATTTACACCACCATTTACATCAGCGTTTTCAGTGTTATCCTCCACAACCTCATCTCGCAACAGCGTAGTAACAAACTCGCCGGTAACGATGTTGTTATCGAAACTGATTTTATCGAACGTGCGGAGTACGCGGGTAATGCCGCTGCCTACGCCGATGTATGGCAGGAGCGATTTTGCGTTCTCGAAGAGGAGTTTGTTGCCTTGCGAATTGCTGAAAGCAACCATCTCAATGCCGAGTTTGTAGGCGTCGTTGACTCGTTCCTTGAACTGTACGGTGGTTGTTTCGCCCTGATTGATTATATGCTTTATGTCGTTGGTGGTCATAGTGATGGGTTGGGCTTATGTTTAAATAATTAACGAAAATCGGGAATGCCTTATGATAGCAAAGACGCTGATTATCAAGACATTGCGCAAATTAACATTTTAAGCAAAGCATCGTCAGTCCCATACCAAAATCTCGTCTGCAGACTGACTAACCTAAGTAAAATTGACTGCAAATTTATAATAAAATTTTTTTAAGCGGTTATTTTTTGCCCAAAAAAGTTGCCAAAAAATCGAAAAATAATCCGGCGAGTATTGAGAAATATCCAACATGTTGTTTTGATTTTTATTCCCGAAAGATGGGAAAATTTCGTTTTTTTTACGTACCTTTGCAGAAAATTACTGATTATGCGGAAGGGATTATTTTTGGTATTTGTATGGTTGGGAGGCTTGTCTGCTGTGGCTCAAAACAGCGATCTGTACAGGGATTATGTTGTGAGGACGGGCGAGAATGCCGCTATTTTCAGCGGGCAAATCAAAGCTGACTACAATCGGTTTTTTTATGACAATACCCCTTATTACTTGCCGGATTTCGCTGATGCTTACGTTGTTTACAACGGCAATCCGTATCCGGCGCAAAAAATCTTGCTCGACTTATACAGCGAGCAGGCAATCATCATGTCCCCACAAAGGAGCTTTGGCATATTGCTCGATTCGGAAAAGACTGATACTGTTAAGTTTACGACAAACAACGCTACGTTCGTATGGCTCAAACCGCCGACAGGGAGCGGTTTAAATAAGGGTTTTTACAGGCTGATGCTCCAAGGCGACGAGATAAGCCTGTTTTGCAAGGATAAGTACCTCATAAGCAAGATGGACCTGCTCGAACACTTCTATCTGAAGCAAACTTACTATGTTTTGAAAGACGGGACTTTCTGTCCGGTCAAAAATAAAAGGTCGTTTAGAAAGTTGTTCCCAAAATACAAAAAGCTTATAAATCAGTTCAGTAAGAAGTCAAAACTCAATTTTGTTGAGAGGCGGGAGGATAGTCTGATAAAGATTGCGGACTATTGTGATGAACTTTTAAAACAGGAGGCGACGCAATGAATAAACTCCATATTATCAGCATATTAACTCTCGCAATTTGCATTTGTTCGACGGTAACAGCTCAGCAGCAGACGGTTATACAGCAAGCTCCCGACAGCATAACCCTCGAAAATCTGTTCAAAAGCCTTGAAACAGACTCCGATTTTAAGATTTTCGCCTCAGGATGCGATTTAACGGCCAAAACGCCTGCCACATACTCCCGAAACGCCTCTCCTGCTGACGTTTTGAGCGCAATTTTCAAAGATACGCAGTTCAAAATCACCGTTTCCGGCAAGAATATTTTTATACTTCCAAAACGATTGCTCACCGATTATCTTTTTGACAAATCCGAAGTCCGGACAGAAGGCATACTGTCGCAACTTGGAGAACAGGAAACAGCTGAATCAGAGAATCTTGTGTATGTCATCGGCGACAGGTACTCGACCTCTGTTCCGCAAACGGTAACTTTGAAAGGAACGCTGACCGACCTGAAGACAGGCGAGCCGATGCCGGGCGTGAGCGTGATATTGAAAGGCTCGACGGTCGCTGACGTAACTGACGGCAACGGGCGTTACACCCTCAAAATGCCGTCCGGAAGGCAAGAGATAGAGCTTAGCGGCATCGGCATACGGAACTCGCGCCGCAACGTGATGCTCTACGGGGACGGCGTTTTCAATATCGGCCTGTTTGAAGACATCGTTAGTCTTGGCGAAGTAACGGTTGTTTCCGGAAAGATTGATAATGTGAAGAATACAAGCATCGGAGTTGAGAAAATCCGGATGGACAGGATAAAAAACATCCCTACGGCAATGGGAGAAGTTGATATTCTGAAAGTTATACAGACTTTGCCCGGCATCAAGTCCGTTGGCGAGGCGTCTTCCGGCTTCAACGTCAGGGGCGGCGCTACCGACCAAAACCTTATCCTGTTCAATAACAACACAATATACAACGCCAACCACATGTTCGGTTTCTTTTCCGTTTTCAACCCCGACATGATTAAGGACGTTGAAGTCTATAAAAGCAGCATTCCGGCACAGTATGGCGGGCGCATCTCATCTGTGATTGACATCACAAGCAAAGACGCTAACAAAAAGAAGTTTAAAGGCTCGGCTGGTATCGGCTTGATAACGAGCAAATTAAATCTCGAAATACCGATTATAAAAGAAAGAACGTCGCTGTTGCTTGACGGACGGACGACCTATTCCAACTGGATACTAAGGCGGTTGCCCGAAAAAAGCGGATACAATCAGGGAACGGCGGGATTTTATGACATCGGGACTACTTTCAGCCACAAAATTAACGACCGTAACAACCTGAATATCTATGGTTATTTCAGCAAAGACCGCTTCGCCTTCAATCCGCAGCAGAAATACGCTTATCAGAATATCAACGCTTCCGCCAAATGGAGGCATATCCTTAGCGACAGCTTAACAGCCATATATTCAGCAGGTTTCGATCACTACGATTACGATAACACCGATACAAAGAACGAATTTAGCGCATACAGGCTGTCATTTGCTATAAATCAGGCATTTGCAGCGGCCGATTTCACCCGCTCCGTCGAACGCCATAAATTTACGTATGGCTTCAAAACGATGTTATATTCCATAAATTCAGGCAATTACGACCCTGTCGGCGAATTGTCATTAGTTAATAAAGATGCCCTTCAAGAAGACCGCGCCCTCGAAACGGCTGTCTATCTGGGGGATGAGTGGACGCTGACGCCAGAATTTTCCATTTCCGCAGGCGTCAGGTACTCAATGTTTAACGCCCTCGGACCCCGCACTTATTACAAATACGCACCCGACATGATTCCATACGAATCAACGATAACGGACACTTTGACCAAAGGCGCAAACGCTGTTTTGAAGACATATCACGGTCCCGAGTTGCGTTTTTCGGCACGGTATATGCTTCAGCCAAATCTCTCTGTTAAAGCGGGTTTCAACACTATGCGGCAGTATATCCACAAGTTGTCGAACACCGTTGTGATGTCGCCGACCGATACTTGGAAGCTCAGCGACGTCAATATCCGCCCGCAGACAGGCTGGCAGGCGGCGGCAGGGTTGTATTTCGATTCGGAGAAAAAAATCTGGGAGACGTCGGTTGAGGCGTACTACAAGCGGATGAACGACTACCTCGACTATCGCAATACGGCGCAGATACTGATGAATCACCACATCGAAACCGACGTGCTAAACACACAGGGATACGCTTACGGCGCAGAACTGATGGTAAAAAAACTGACCGGAAAACTCAACGGCTGGGTAAGCTACACCTACTCGCGCACGTTCCTCAGGCAGCACGACAAACTGATTACTAACCCCGTCAATAATGGGAACTGGTACCCGACCGATTACGACAAACCGCATGATTTCAAGCTTGTAGGCAACTATAAACTGAGCCAGCGTTACAGTTTCTCGTTCAATGTGGATTACAACACCGGCCGCCCAACTACTATTCCCGCCGGAAGATACTATAACTCAGGGATTAACGCATGGCAAGTCTATTACACCGACCGCAACACGTACCGTATCCCCGACTATTTCCGCACGGACCTCTCTTTCAATATCGAACCAAGTCATAAACTGACGCTTATCACGCACCACACGTTCTCGTTCGGCGTTTACAACCTCACCGGCAGAGAAAATGTGTATTCTGTCTATTATCTCTCTGAAAATGGGGTGATTAAGGGGTATAAGCTATCCATTTTCGCTTCTCCGATTCCATTTGTAACTTATAATATAATTTTCTGATTATGAAACGATTACTTATATATTTACTCTTATTAAGCTCATGTATTTCGGAATATAACGCCAAACTGCCGGCAAGCCTCACGCATCTGCTTGTTGTTCAGGGAAATATCATCGGCGATACGGTCTGTATTTTTAACCTGACACGCACTTATCCGATTAATAATGATGAGGAAGATGATTTCGACTGGAATTTCGCAATATCAATGAAGATTGTTGATAGCAACGGCGGTTCGAGCGAGCCTGCAACGGCGCTTCCGGACGGCACTTATGCCATACAGACCGGCAAGCTTGACCCCAACCTGAAATATGCGCTCCAGATTGAGGCTGACGGCGAGATATACCGGTCGGAGATGCTTCCGCCGCTTGATACGCCTGACATAGACAGCATTTCGTTTGCTCAACAAGAAGGCACCGGTGATGTATCTATCAGGGTATCAACGCATAACAAAGCCAACAGCTCCGGTTTTTATATGTGGCGGTATATTGAAGACTGGGAGACAAGGGCTTATTATAACGCCCCTCTTACTTATGACCGTGATAATCACCGAGTTATTGAGATAACGTTACCTAATCCACGCTATTATTGCTGGAAGAACAACAAGATCAACGCAATTCTTATCGGGTCAACCAACAGTTATGGCGGAAACGAAATTGTGAACGAGGAACTGTACAGTTATCCCGTTTTAAATGACAGATTTTCAACTCTTTACAGTGTAATTGTTTACCAAATGGCATTAAGTCGCTCAGGTTATGAATATTATCTCGCCAACAGGAAATATAATCAGGAAATGGGAGGCCTTTTTACTCCACAACCATCTGAAATTCAGGGAAATATAACCTGCATTTCAAATCCGGACAAGAAAATGATCGGCTTTGTGGATGTTATTCAGAACGTTACACACAAAAGGCTGTATATCTACGAATCACAAGTTGTCGGTTACAACAACCGCTCTTCCCTTTGCAAAGAATTGACTGTCGCCGATCTGTATGAACTGTTTGAAACAAGAAGTTATGATGATTTTTACGACTTCGGATTTCGTCCTGTTTCGCCCGGGGAGAGCGCAAACTCCGTCGGCACATGGACGTATGAATACTGTACCGATTGCACTATGAATGGGGGTAGCAAGACTAAACCTTCATTCTGGCCTAATGATCATTTTTAAATATTTGAGTATGAAACAATTATATATTATTTTGCTGTTTTTCTGTTTCGCTAAAGCCGAAGGCGTTATAAATGAGCGAGTTATCGTTCATACAGATAAGGATTGTTATTTTGCAGGTGAAGATATTTATGTTAAGATGCTTGTAATCAATCCATTATTTCAGATTTCGGACTTGAGCAGGGTTGGCTATGTGGAGATTTGCGATACGGAAAAGCCTTATATTCAGCTGAAATTAGCGATTGAGAACGGGAAAGGCTATGGCAAAATCGCTGTTCCCGACAATATCCCGTCTGGCATTTACCAACTTTGCGGTTATACCCGTTTTATGCGCAATGAAGGCGAGCAAAGCTTCTTCAAAAGCCGCATCGCGATTATTAACTCCATTCGCCGTAGCGAAAAAGACAGGATTGAAATTCTTGATAAACCAACCGCCTTGATAACAGATGATGTTCCTATTGCTAATTCCCTGAAAATCAATACAGATCGCACTTTGTATAAAAATCGCACCCAAGTAGAGCTTTCATTAGAAGAAATCCCTGATGACGTCATTGATATGACGGTGTCTGTTTTCCGAAACGATTCATTATCAGCCATTCCATCGTTTGATATGCAACAAACGATTGACAGGATGCGCAATTTCTCGCCTCTTAACTCTTCTCCCGACTGGCTGCCCGAAATTGAGGGGCACATCATCAACGGGAAAATTATTCCGAATACCGCTCCCAATGTTTCTGTTATTCCTAACATTTCTGTTATCGGCAAAGATATCCAGTATATCAACGGCAGGAAAAATCCTTCCGATAGCATAGTAACATTCTATACATCAGGCGTTTACAATCACAAACAGTTGGTCAGCTCAATTGTAAACTCTTTTTTAGAGCCGCTACCTAACAGGCTTGATATTATTTCACCATTTTGTGAATATCTGCCTGACAGTCTGCCTGTTTTCGCAACGTGTCTAAGCAATAATCAGGTCAATGAACGCTCCGTCGCAGCGCAATTAAACACGATGTTTAAGGATTCCGTTGATTTTCAGCCTGATATCAAACCCTATTTCAAGCTCAATAAGCCACTCACATACAACCTTGATGAATACACACGTTTCAGCACTATTAACGAAACGATTTTTGAGTTTATTTACCAGTTGAAAGTCAGCAAAGTTAAAGGCAAGCGAATCATACAGATATATAATCCTGAAGAACAGGCTTTTAACAGAGGCAATTCGCTTATTTTACTTGATGGCGCCCCTGTTTACGACCACGAAAAACTGCTCGCTTACAGCCCGTATCTTATTCATAAGATAGACATTTACAGCGGTTGGTGTTCATTCAGCGGCGAAGCATACTGCGGCATCGTCGCCTTCACCACTTTCACCGGCAACTTGCCTTCATTCCGTCTGGGAAGCGAATCGCAACTATTTGAATATGACTGCCCTGCCTTGCCCACTCCGGCGCTTTTTCCCGAATATCCGACCACCGCAGCCAAAAACAACCGCCAACCCGATTTCAGGCACACGATGTACTGGAATCCGACGGTCGAAAATCTCATCAACAACAAACGCGCCCAACTAAGTTTCTATACATCAGACCTTAACGGCGACTACACCGCCAAAGTCGAATGTATCACATCCTCAGGCAAATACATCACTGCGACGTGCAAGTTTACGGTTGCATTTTAATCCATGACGCAAGTTTGAATCCGTTCCGAAAATCGGGACAAATTTCCATCAACAGCTGCTGGCGCAACGGACTATTTCGCGGATGTTTTCTTCGGGCGCCATGGGTGGGATAGCGCAGCCGGCGCCTATCACCAAGCGGGGATTGCTTTGGTAGATGTCGAAAATCTTCATCGCTTCTTC
>JAISTJ010000158.1 GCA_031272655.1 Tannerella sp. | reverse complement strand
CTGCAGATACGAATCACCACAACCACCGGCAATTACATCAAGTCCATGCCCCAGAACGCCGGCAACCACTGGGTACGCAGCGGAGGGCGCACACACGAAGGGATAGATGGTCCGGTGGCGCTGGTTTAATTAAAAATTAAGAATTAATTGACAAAGAGATAGTCTCTCTCCAAGAGAGGCAATCTCTTATTGCATACAGAAAAAAATTCAAAACGCCAATCATCTGAATTACAGATGATTGGCGTTTGTTGCTGTGTCCCCGCAGGGACTCGAACCCTGGACCCAATGATTAAGAGTCATTTGCTCTACCAACTGAGCTACGGAGACTGCTTTTTTTGCGATTTGCGGGCGCAAAGGTAATGATTTTTTTTCAATCCACAAGTTTTTTCGCAGATTTTCTCAAAAAAATCGCATACGGATTAAAAAAGTTGATAGTTTGTGCCGGTTACTTTAAATTCGGTGCGGCGGTTGTATTGATCGGCTATTTCCTGCTGTTCGGGGGTCATTGTTTCTATGTACTGTTCGGTCAAAACGTCGCCTTCGGTGAGGAAATCGTTGTCTGCCGCCATCTTTTTTGTTACCGTTTTGGGGACGGACTTGCCGTAGCCTTTTGCCGTGAGGCGGTCGGACGGGATGCCGGCCGCTATCAGATAGTCCACAACCGACTGTGCACGCCGCTGGGCGAGGTTTTCGTTGTATTGTTCCGAGCCTTTGCGGTCAGCATGCGCACCAAGCTCTATCGTAACATGAGGATTGTCATTTAGTATTTTAATCAGCTCATTCAGAGCTTCTTCCGACTCGGGAAGAAGCGTCGCTTTATCGAACTCGTAAAAAATATTTTCGACAACGGTAGGTTTCAAAAGCGGAGCGAGGTAGAAATCAACGTAATAGGTTTCGTCTTTCTCGTCGGGATCAGTTTTCAGCTCAATGTTTTGATTGAGATAATTCGTAGCGCTCGCCATCATCACGTAACTGATGTCGCGTTCGAGTTCCACTTTGTAGGAGCCGTCGGGCTTTGCTATAACTTTCTCGTTCAGGCCATCCCGCCCGACGATGCGAACAATGGCGCTGTCAATAGGATTCTCCTCTTTATCAGACACATAGCCTTCAATAAAGACCGTTACCACAGGACGCAAAAAGGAAAAAATATGGTCATAGCCGCGTGTATCGTTGCGGTTGGAAGTAAAAAAACCCTTTTCGCGTCTGCCCTCAAAAGTGATGCCGAAATCGTCGCCGGACGAGTTGATCGGCACACCCATATTTTCCACGTGCCAGACGCCAACGCTGTCGAGCGTAGCCTTGAATATATCAAGTCCGCCGAGACCCGGGTGCCCGTTGGATGCAAAATATAGCGTAACCGAATCGCGGACGTAGGGGAACATCTCGTCGCCTTCCGTATTTATCTGTGCGCCAAGGTTTTCTATTCCACCGAAATCGTCGGCACCTACTATCCGCGAGCGGAAAATATCCTTGCCGCCATATCCGCCGACGTCGGAAACGAAATAGAGATACTTGCCGTCAGGAGAGATGGCTGGGTGCCCGACGCTTGTAACCGAGTCTTTTATCAGGGTAGTGCGATTGCCAGCGCTCCACGACGCGCCGCTGCGGGTGGAAACATAAATCTCGGCCGGCCGCGAACTGAGGGGGTCGCTTGAGCAGTAGGTGTAATACATCGTGTTGCCGTCGGCGCTCAACGAAGGCGTACCCTCGTCGAAATCGGTATTGATGGCATCTTCAATCTGGATAGGTTTTTTCCATTCACCCCTCTCATCTTTTTCTGCAAGAAACAGATTATTAGTCATTTGCCCTGTGATAGAGCTGACCGAATCGCGGCTGACTTTTTTGGCGCGGGAAGACGCAAAATAAAGTTTGTCATAATTTTCGCCGGAAAGCATCGGGGAAAAATCGCCATATTGCGAGTTAAAAATATCCATACGGCGCACCTGATAAAGCGTCGGGTTCTTCTTCATGGAATCGGCAAGTACGCATCCTTTCAAGCCGTTCACGGCAATGACGCTTGTGGGGTTTTGCTCAAGATACTGCTCGTAATATTTGACGGCGTCGGCATAGCGCCCGCCTTGATGATATGTTTGTGCAAGGCGCAGAAACAGCAGACTGTCAGGGTAATTGTACCTTAAAGCGTTTTGATATGCACTTGTGGCACGCGGTATGTTGTTGATTTTCTGGTTACAAAGCCCCATTCGATATGCTATGTAAGCGCGCAGATCCCTCTTATCCGGCTTGGTCTTGGAGTATAGTTTGCGATAAAGGTTTGCGGCCTCAAAATATTCACCTGAGCGCTGCTTCTCATCGGCAACGCTCAACTTAACGGGTTTGCAGCCCGAAAACAGCGCCGCAACCGTTATTACCGCTATCAAACAACAAAATCGCATACATCAATAAACGGCGACAGGGGCGGTTTATTGTGTTTAGGCTCATTGTTTCGGGGTTGTAAAGGGGTCGCTAACAATGGGTTTGGAAGCGTTTTTCCACGAATCGAAAGCCGTTACTACCGCTTTGTATTCTGTTTTCGGCTTCAATCCGCCGAGAGCGGCAGTTAGCGAGCGCGGCGTCTCGCTGTTGAGGTAAAACTGCGAAAACAACAGCCACGAAGCGACGGGTGTTGTAGAAAAGTCATTAATACCGGAAAGGAAAATATCTATTTTATAACTAAAAACATTTTCATTATCAGTAGCTTGCGGAAATGTTACTATGCAACTGTCCGATGTTACCGGACTTGCTTTGACGCGGTCGTCGGCTTTAAATGAAGGCGACGGCAGCCCGTCGCGGTTTTTGTATTTGAAATTAGTGCCGTCGTAAGGCGCTTCAACAGTCCATAAGGGCAGGATTTCTTCGTTACGATATGTGTCCCAACGTTCTATTGTCAGGTTTCCTTCACGCGACACATTGACTATCAGCGCCTCCGTTACATCGTTATGTTTTTCCGGATGGATACCGATGCTTATTTCACCTTTAGCCACCTCGCCGTAGGTTGTGCTGCCGTCGTTGATTGAAGTAAAAACGTTTTGGTTAATAGAACGCGGGTCGCCTATGGGATAGTGGGAATGACCACTGAAAACGACCGCCTGCGGGTATTTGTTCAGCGTTTCGGAGAAATAAGGCGTACCCCAACCCTCCTCACGCAGAGAGCCGTAACAGGTGTTTTCGGGCGGAACGTGCATGAAAACAAAAATCGGCTTGCCTTTGAATTTCTTTGAAGCGTAAGCCAATTTCTCTTCCAAAAAACGCTTCGCAACACGGTTATACTCAATGGAATCGGGATTGTTGTAAGGATGACCGCCCTCACTTACAGTAATAAACGGATAGCCGTTTATTACAACATATTGATTCATAGGCTGTTTCAGAATGTCCGAAATGATTTTGTAGCCTTCGTTTTGGTTGTCGTGATTATTGCCGCCGATGAAGTAAACTTTAACGCCTTCAGGCACATTTTTTTTGTCGGAAAAGGTCGCAAAAGCCTGCTCGTACTGTTCTTTTTTGCCTTTATCGGTGATATCGCCGACCACAAACACAGCCTCGGCGACGGGTTGTTTACCCAGCAGGCACTTTAATGAGCGCGAAACCTTCTCTACAGCGTCCGTCTTCCCAAAATGGGTGTCAGACATCACCACAAACCGAAATTCTTTCTTTTCCTGACACGACAGGCAGCAAATAAGCCCCGCCACAATAATCACAAAAATCTTTTTCATATATTTTTCTTGTAAAAATAATCCTATTTTACGCTCCGATAACAGTTATTAATTTGCCGTTTTCAAGCGGATATTCTTTTTGATATATCTTTTCATCCCAGTCTTTGTCTTTTCTTTGGTCAAATATAACGAGCCAGCCTTCTTTGCAGCCGAGAGTGTCCATGTAGCGCTCTAACTGTTCAATGCCTTTTGTAAAACTCTTTTCGCCTCGCCAAATTTTCAGTTCCAACGGGTAGCATTTGTCTTTGTAGCGCATGTAGAGGTCGCATCGGTCGCTATCGGCAGCGTATTCACGGATAATTTCGCCGCCGCCATTGATGACACGTTGCAGGAATGCCATCAATATC
The DNA here is from genome assembly GCA_031272655.1 of Tannerella sp. GTDB lineage: Bacteria > Bacteroidota > Bacteroidia > Bacteroidales > Tannerellaceae > Tannerella. The sequence continues at coordinate 657 of JAISTJ010000158.1, read as the reverse complement.
AGATGAGGGGCGGCTTCCTGATAGGTGAAACGGTCTTTCCAGATGCCGCTGTTCTCGCGCCAGAACTGTTGGAAATCGCTCATCAGCAGCGCCATATCAATGCTGCCGTCTCTAAAGAATTTCGGCATGTCGTATTCTTTGTTATTGCGCAATAAATAGTCTTGAAGATTGGCATTGAGCGTACGTGTAATAACTTCATTGTATATCGGGTTGGAAAATTCAATTTTGTCGCGCGTCTTGCGGATAATGCCAAGGTCGCTGACATAGCTAAATTCCTCTGTTGAAGCATCAATATATTCGCCGAGCAACAACGGCTCTACTACGCTACGCACTCGCGGCTCTTTAAGTTTCTCAAGAAGTTGGTCTATATGTGTGTCGCGGCGGATGATGATGTTATGGATTGCCTGCTCTGCAAGGGCTTTGGTAACAGGCTTGGTGTAGTCCCAGTCAAGTAGCTTTTGAATTACTTCACGAGCTATTGCGTTTATGAGCCACGGCTGCCCCTGCGTCTGCTTGTAAATAAATTCAACTGCTTCTTTTTCAAACACTTGTCCTGTATCCGAAGTATGCTGAAGATATAATTCCCAAACCTGTTCTATCGTAAAGTTCTTGATTGTCAATACCTCCGTAACAATATTAAACGGACTTGAAGCGTGT
>JAISTJ010000112.1 GCA_031272655.1 Tannerella sp. | reverse complement strand
CTGCCCGACGGCGAGACGCGCGTGGTATTGAAACTGCCGCCCGCCTTAGCGCCGGTCAAACTTGCCGTGCTGCCCTTAGTACGCAAAGACGGGCTGCCCGAAAAGGCGACCGAGATACTCAACACGCTACGGTTCGACTTCCGCTGCCAGTACGACGAGAAAGACAGCATTGGCAAACGCTACCGCCGTCAAGACGCGATAGGGACGCCCTATTGCATCACCGTTGACCACGACTCGCTGACCGACAACCGCGTAACAATCCGCTTCCGCGACACTATGCAGCAAGACCGCGTGCCAATAGCCGACCTGCACTCTATCATCGCCTCCCGCGTCAGCATGAGCGCTCTGCTCGCTAATTTATAAGCAGTTATGAAAGAGGAACTTGGGAAATGGTTGATGGATATTGCGAAGTACATAGCAACGGCAGTCGTAATAACAAGTCTATTCGGCGAAATCACTGAAACTAAGATTGTTATGATAGTTGGCGGCATAATTACAATACTTGTTTTATTACTTGGTTTGTTTTTAGTTAAACAAGAGAAAGATAAAATCACTAAAAATAAGAAAGGAAAAAAGAAATGAGCAACGGATTATTTGGTATGATTTTTATGGGTTCCATATTGATTTTAATCGGCATTGGAGGCATAATCTACTTTCATTACTTTCCGGAAGAGCAGCGAGAAGACGAAGATAACATTTCAACCGAATAAAAGCAATGGACACAAGAGTATTACAACTGATTATTTTTGGCGGCTTGCTCATTCTTATGGGCATTGGCGGAATAATTTACTTTCACTACTTCTCTGAAGAGAAAGCAGACGACAGCGAATAAAAAGAATTATGATAAAGAAACTATATTACGCAGCCATAGCGGTTGCATTGATTACGGTGGCGACGTCGTGCAGCGAAGATGAAGACGACCATTTGAATGATTGGATGCTTGCCAACCAGCAGGTTTTCAATGCCATAAAGTCCAACCCCGAATACAAGGAGTACCATTCTCCCGGCAACGAGGGCAGCATCTGGTGCAAAGTGCTGAAAAAAGGCGAAGGCACAAAGCCCATCTATTACACAAGCACGGTAAGTTGCTACTACAAAGGATGGTTTGTAGCCGATTATCCGTATTACAATATCTCAAACGGGCAAGTCTTCGACCAACATCTGTTCGACGACGGCTCGCCTTCGGCTTTCAGTGTCGGCAGCGGAGTTATAAACGGTTGGAAGACAGCCCTGCAAAATATGGTTGAAGGCGACGTTTGGGAAGTATGGATCCCTTACCAGTTAGGTTACGGAAGTAACTATCAGACAGACAGTTCCACCGGCGCAATAACTATCCCCGCCTACTCCACCCTCGTTTTTGAAATCGAGGTCGTAAAAATTTATTGACATATACTGCACTTGGCAATAATTTTATCTTCGTGTAACTTAGTGGTTCTTTGTGAATCTTCGTATAATTATTTTTAGTAAGACGAAGTTACACAAAGAAGACACGAAGAACCACATAACGCTCCCTAAATATTCTTACGGGACGAAGTCCCGTCATTGCGAGGAACGAAGCAATCCAGAAAAAAACAGGTATAAACGGTTTAATTAACTGGATTGCTTCACATTCGTTAGTTTCTTCTTTTTCGCTTGCGGAAAAAATAACGTCCACATAACGGGACGGAATGTAAAAAAAAAGGACACCACTTCGCAATGGCATCCTCTTTTCCGAGTTTAATAATTTATTAATCAATCATTTTGCTTGATATTCGGGTTGTTGTCAAGCTCTGCCCTTGGTATAGACCACTGCCATCTGACGTCGCCTGCAGGCACTTCCAAAACGGCGCAGAATGAGATATCCCAGTTGCTGCCATGACGGCTGAGCGGCAAGTTAAGACGTTTGAGGTCGAACCAGCGGAAACCTTCGCCCCACAGTTCTATCCTGCGGTGCGTCATTATCTCCTCTACTAACGCCTCGCCGGTGTTTGACGGTGCATACTCCGGATCGCGGGTTGTAGCGAAAGCCGTTAAAACTTCCTGAGCTTCGGCATCGCGACCCAGACGGGCAAGCGCCTCAGCCTCAATAAGATACAGCTCCGCAATACGCATATAAGCATAGTCGCTGACGTGGTCGGCCTGCGAACGGGCGCGGAACTTGCGAACCTGACCGGGATACGTTACATAAGAAGCGAAATTGTCGCCTACAAGGTCATCGCGGGAGCCTGTCGGATCCCACCACTTGCGACGCAGGTCGGTTTCAGACATCAGATCGTATGTATCCAAAGAGATGGCCTTAACTCCCTGACGGATAGCGGTTGTGTTATCATTCCATGACATATAAGCCATAAAATGATAGAAATAGACAGTCTGGTCGGACTTCGTACGCGCCGCCCACATAGCCTCTTTGGTGTCGGTAGTGATGTCGGCGAAACCGCAATACAGCTCGTCGCCTTCCATCAGCTTGTAACCGCCTTTGGTAGCTACATCGCGGGCGCTTTTGGCTGCCGAAGCTGCTGTGGCATAATCCTGCTGGGCAAGGGCTACACGGGCTTTCAAGCCGTAAGCAACTGCCTGAGTGATATGCGTTTGCACATCTGCGGGCGTATAGCCGTTAAGAAGAGAGATGGCCTGATCAAGATCGGAATGGATGTTTTGATAGACTTCGGCCACCGTGTTACGCGGCTGCGGCTCAAGGTCTGCCTGCAAGCGATAAGGTATTCCCTCGTGGGAGTTAGCGCCACCGCCTTCATACCTCTTGGCATACATCTGTACAAGCAGGAAATGGATATAACCGCGTATAGCGTAAGCCTCGCCTTTAATGCCATGGTGAAGCGCCGGATCCAGATCTTCCACTTCGTCAATGTTGTTGATAATAAAGTTGGCGTGCATGATCCATCCATAGTAATAACGCCACGGGAGGGTAGTTGCAACGTTGTTGTCGCTTCTGTGGGCTATCCACTGGTGGGTTGTTTTATGCCATGTATTGACCTGCCATGTCAAATCGTCGCCCAGCGTTTCGCGGGAAACGATATACCCCGGCTCGCCGCCATGACCCTGCGAACTGCCGTCCTGCGATACCATTTTGCGGTAAATACCGTTCAAAATAAGTTGTATGTTATCAAGTGAGGAATAAGCAGTTACATCGGAAATACTTGATGTAGGAACCGTTTCAAGATATTCCGCATCACATCCGGTAAACAGTACTGAGACTGTTAAAAATAAACTTACCGATAAATATTTAATTTTTTTCATAGTTATAACTATTATTTAGAATGACAAATTTAACAAAAGAGTAATAACGCGCGCGGGTACATAATAGTTACCTTGTGTGCCGCCGAACGATTCCTGGGGATTAAGACCCTTGCGGGCAGTCCAGAGAGCCAGATTTTCAACAGTAGCGCCGATACGGGTAGTCTTCAAGCCGTAATTGCTGAGGAACGGCTTGGGAACGGTATATGAGATATTCAAATTCTTGAAACTCAGATAATTACCGCTTACCAACCAACGGGTAGAAGTTCCGTCATAGTCGCCGCTTCGGGTCTGGTCTAAACGGGGCACATTTGTAACGTCCCCGGGCTGTTTCCATGCCTTAAGCACGTCAACGTGCATTGCGTATGCATAACGGTTGCTCATAAGCGTCTGATAGCTTCCATCAAGGAACTTGTTTCCAAGACCATAAGAGAAATGAGCATAGAAGTCGAAGTTCTTGAAACGGACGGAAGTAGAAAAACCGCCGTAAGACTTCGGTATGGAACTGCCGCTATATGCGTACTTCGCTTTGTTTAACGTATATGTAACCATTTTCCCGTCCTTTTCATAAACGTCCGTGCCGGTCGCCGCATTCTCATCGTCAAACAGATAGAGCGCCTGTCCGTTGTCGGGGTCAACGCCTACATACTGGCGAAGCCACCATTCGTAACGGGACTTGCCGACCTCATAACGGTAATTGCCGCTTACGATGCTTTCTTCCGGCAGCTCTTTGATGATATTTTTCAGGAACGAGAAGTTTCCGCCTACTGTTACATGCCAGTCTTTGTTTTTGAAAGCGGTATAATTCAACTCTACTTCAAGTCCGTGATTATCAATACGTCCGATGTTCTTGTAATAGCTTGAAATACCTGCTGAGGTCTGTACCGGCCTCTCAAAAATCAGGTCGTCATTCGAGTGATTGTAGTACTCAATCGTTCCCGACAGATTTTTGAAGAGGGCAAACTCAACGGCGATGTCTTTAGAGATAGCTGTTTCCCAAACCAAATCCGGATTACCGTAACGGCTGAAGAAGATACCCGCTTCATCGCGGTTGTTGTAACCGATGCCAAACAGGGTCATGTAAGCGTATTCGGTAACGTTGTCGTTACCTGTTTCTCCGTATGAAGCCCTGAGTTTCAGGCTGTTAACCCACTCAATCGGTTTCATAAACTCTTCCTGATCTATACGCCACGAAGCGCCGATAGACCAGAAATTACCGAATTTATGATTAGTATTGAACCTCGAACTTCCGTCATGACGAAAAGAGCCTGATACATAATACTTATCGCTATAGTCATAATTAGCGCGGAACAGGTATCCTTCTTTCCGGTAGTTTGAAGAAGAAGAGCTTACAGAGTTGATTGTTACGAAGTTGGAAAACTCATATAACCCCGAAGCGATTTCGCCCTGCCTTGAACCGGCAATATAATCGTAGTTGTACGAATAGTTTTCATGACCGGCAAGGACATCTATCGAGTGCTCGCCGAAAGATTTTGTATAAGAAAGCATTTCGTTGAACTGGAAGATAGTATATCCGTAGCGGTTAATGCTGAAACGTCCCATCGGTGCGCCGTCGCCTACAAGTTTGTTTTCATAAGTCAGACTTCTCAGGTTTCGTGTTTCCAAATTGCCTGAAAGCGATATTTTAAGTCCGTCATAGACATTGAAATCCATGTAAGCGCGTGCGGAGAGCTGGTCGCGTTTGTTCTTCCACGTGTTGAGGGTCGCTTCTGCAAGTCCGTGGCGTCCCGGGTCTGCAAGACGGTTGGACGTCAGCTCCCACTGCTTTTTGCCGGCTGCATCAAGCAGGTACTCGCCGGTAGTAAGATCGTGAAGGTGAACGGGATAGATAGGAGGCATGATACGCGTCATACGAACAAGGTTATTGTATGTTGTGCTGCTTCCTTCACCTGACGGGTTGGTCGTATAGTCGGTACGGGTGGCCGACAGGCTCAAACCGCCTTTAAACCATTTGACGGGGTAAATATTGTAGTTTACACGTCCTGCAAACCTTTCAAGACCGGTCATTACCAAGAATCCCTGTTCATTGCGGTAGTTCATCGAAGCGTAGGAATCGCTTTTATCGGTCTTGGAAGAAAACGAGAGGTTATAGTCCTGTGTATAACCGGTGCGGTAAGACTGGCTTTCCCAGTCGTCATCAGCCCAAAGCAGGGTTGTTGCAGCGGGGTTGAGTTTGCCGTCCGTTCCTACTATCTGGTCATTGGCAATGCCTTTGTAGGGGTTGTATTTTAGCTGGCTGAAGATATTCTTCGTAGCGTTTGCCCTTGCAGTGGCGTCATCCTGCTTTCCGCTGAATACGTAAACATTTTTGAGCATTTCCCACTGTGCAGGATAGTACTGATAGACGTCGAGGCGGTCGTAGTCGGGTATTCCGCGACGTGCAAAGCCCTGCTGTACAGCGAGATCCACCTGATGGCTACCGCTGGAAAGCTTGGCTGACTTGGTCGTTACCTGAATAACGCCGTTACCTGCGCTTGAACCGTAAAGGGCTGTTGAAGCGGCATCTTTAAGGACGGTCATGCTCTCGATATCGTTCGGGTTGATATCCATGAAGTTGCCATCGAAAATAGCGCCGTCGAGTACGATAAGCGGCGACGTACTCGAGTTGATGGAGCCGAAGCCGCGGATACGGAACGACGGACCCGAACCCGGCGCTCCATACTGGTTAGTAACCTGCAAGCCTGTGGCGTTGCCTTCAAGTGCGCTCATCACGTTCGTCAAAGCGCGTTTTTCAAGTTGCTGGACGCCGATGGACTGCGCCGAACCGGTAAACGAGCTTTTCTTAGCCGTACCGTAAGCTACTACGAGCACCTCGTCGAGTTTCTGTTCGTCCGATTGCAACACAATCTTCAGATCCTTACCGGCTTGAACCTCCTGCGTCAGGTATCCGATGTAGGATACTTCGAGGACTGCTGCCTGCGGGACACTAATACTGAAAACGCCGTCCACATTGGTAATGGTACCAAGCGCCGGGTTCCCTTTTACTTTGATGGTGGCGCCTGCAAGAGGCTCGCCATCTTCTTCGGTAATCACGGTTCCGGTCGCGACAATCGTCTGCTGTGCAAACAACTCCTGCGTACCGAAAACGAAGCAAAGCAAAATTAAAATAGTTAGTTTTTGTTTCATTGTTTATAAAAATTATAGGTGAATAAAATGTGCGTTACAACCCCCTCCCTCATTAATATTATTTTATGATTTTTCACAAAACACACTATTAAAACCAAGGCAAGGGCTGCGCCGGTCGCGATTTGTAATAATATGATAAAATGCTCAAAATTCATATAAATTGTAATTTCGGCGGCAAAGTTACAAATAATTTTTGTTTTTGCAAACTTTTTTGCGAAAAAAATTAATTTTTGAACGAAAAAAAGGCAAAAATACTATAAATGTGGTATTTTTTATACATTAATTATATGCGGTTTTTTACTTGAAAGCGACTGGATTGCTTCACTGCATTCGCTTTTTCTTTTTCGCTTGCGGAAAAAATGACGGGGTATGTAACATTCGCTTCCTCTTTTTTACAACGACGAAAAAAAATGACGAAAAAATAAATTTTTGCAGAAAAAATTTTCAAAATGTGCGTTTTTATTGAAAAATTTTGTACTTTTATCGCCGTTTTCATGCTAAAAGTTTTCAATGGAGAGAAATAACTCATTAATTAACAAAATATTACAAGAAATGAAAAAATTTTTTTTAACCGGACTGATAGTGTCCGGACTTATCGGAAGTATGACCGTAACGGGTCAGGAGGCGGTTTATAAGTTGCCGCCGAAAGAGATACAAGACATTGCATTAGCAAAAATGCCGCCAACGGTTAGTATCAGCGAGGACGGTAAATGGCTGCTTTTGCTTGACAGGGCGCCGTTTCTTACTGTCGAAGAACTTGCGCAACCGGAGTATAAACTTGCCGGTACGCGCGTCAACGGACTGTTTGGCCCAAGTCGCCGCGAAGGCTATTCGGGCGCCAAACTTCTTGAAGTGAAAACTAAAAAAGAGTTTGAAATCAAAGGATTACCTGCAAATGTAAATATCCTGAGCGCCGACTGGTCGCCGGAATCCACGCATCTCACTTTAACCGTTAAAGGCAAGGACGGTTATTATTTGTGGATAGTTGCGGTAGCAGACTGTCAGGCAAAACAACTGAGCAAACGCCGCCTTAATCTTACGGGAGGCGGCGGGTTTCGAGGCGGCGGCAGTATCTGGCTTAGTGAAACATCTTTGATAGTACAGACCGTTCCTGCAGGCTTGGGTGCAATGCCGACAGGTTCTCCTGTCCCCTCCGGTCCCGTAATCCAAACAAGCGATGGAAAAGCAAGACCTGCACGCACTTATCAAGACCTGCTTAAAAATCCTTACGACGAAAAACTGTTTGATTATCTGTTTACTTCGCAGTTAGTAAAGATTACTCCCGAAGGTGAAACGGAGATTAGCAAACCTGCTATATACAGTCAGGTAAGCATTTCGCCTGATAATAAATATCTGCTGACTACGGTTATAGAGAAACCGTATTCTTATATCGTGCCTATGAGCAGCTTTCCTCAAACGACAGCAATAATGACGGTTGAAGGAAAACCTGTCAAAGAACTGCTGAAACGTCCAATGACTGCCGACATAATGGGTTATGACGTTGCTTCGCCTTTTCCGCGTCAATTCGGTTGGCGTCCGGATAAACCCTCAACATTATACTGGACGGAGGCTCTCGACGGAGGCGACCCGCGTAAAAATCCTCAGCCCTTCCTTGATGCCGTTTATCAGCTGCCTGCACCGTTTGACGCAGACAAACAGTTAGTTACTAAAACCGAATTTCGATGCATGGGAGTACAGTGGTGCGACGATGCGTTTGCTTTAGTGAGAGAGATCTCCAGACGTACAAGGCGCTCCAAAACATATTCGTTCAGTCCTTCCGACCCTCAAAAAGAGCGCTCGTTAGTGTTTGACGTCTCAACAGACGATGGATATGCCGACCCGGGTATGCCCGTAACAGTTCGTAATACATTCAAACGCAGCGTTATATACACTAATAAAGACCATTCCGAACTTCTAATGAGAGCACAGGGCGCATCTCCCGAAGGAGATATGCCATACCTCAGTAATTACAATCTGAAAACTAAGAAAAATACTATACTTTGGAGATGTCAAGCGCCTTATTACGAAACTATTGTTGATATTATAGATCCTGCTAAACTGCTGTTTATCACTTCAAAACAATCAACCGAAGAACCTGTAAACTATTATCTCAGGGACGCAAAAAAGAAGTCATCACAACCTGTTGCTCTGACTGCTTTTCCTAATCCTTACCCACAGTTGGAAGGAATGAAAGTAGAAAAAATGCAATACAAACGCGCTGATGGAGTGGATCTTACGGCGACGCTTTATACGCCGCCCGGATATGATAAAACGCGCGACGGACGTCTTCCCGTGTTGATGTGGGCATATCCGCGCGAATACCGCTCGGCGGATGATGCGGCACAGGTTCGAGGCTCTAAGTATCAGTTTACAACCATCAATTACGGTTCGCCCGTCTATTGGGTTACACGTGGTTATGCAGTGATGAACAATGTAGAGATGCCTATTGTAGGCTCTGAAGGCGTCGAGCCTAATGATAACTTTATAAACCAACTGACAATGAACGCAGAAGCAGCAGCCAAAGCCATTTACGATTCAGGGGTAGGGGATACCTCAAGGCTTGCCGTTGGCGGTCATTCTTACGGCGCTTTTATGACAGCTAATTTGATGACGCATACAAAGCTGTTTAAAGCAGGAATAGCCCGTAGCGGCGCATACAACCGCACATTGACGCCTTTCGGATTCCAAGCCGAAACTCGCACCTACTGGGAAGCGCCTGAAGTTTATCATGCCATGTCGCCTTTCAATTATGCCAATCAACTCAGCGGCGCTTTGCTTTTGGTTCATGGCGACGCCGACAATAATACCGGAACTTTCCCCATTCAAAGCGAACGCCTCTATGCCGCACTGCAAGGACACGGCGGAATAACGCGCCTCGTAATGCTTCCGTACGAAAGCCACGCATACTCGGCTCAGGAAAATATCCTCCATCTGCTTTACGAATCTGATGCTTGGCTTGAAAAATATTGTAAAAACGCTAAAAAATAATCAAAATGAGAATATTAATAATCATATTTGTGCTGTCAATGTCTTTTGCGGCTGCCGCACAAAAAGCAATGACAGTTGAAGACCTTGCATCATGGCAGAGGATAACTGAGAAAGCTATCTCGGACGACGGTAAATGGGTTTTAGCCAAATTTGAACCATGGCGCGGAGACTCATATATTAATGTATATAATGCCAAAGGTGAAGAAATTGTTTCATGCGGACCTGTAAAACGAGGCGAACTGTCTGCTACTCACTGGTTTGTAGCGACAAAAACCATCCCGCTCGAAACATCCGATTCTCTGAAACTTAAAAAGAAAAAGCCAAAAGAGATGCCAATGGACTGCTTGATAATCTTTGATTTACAAAGTAATAAGGAAGAGCTTATTGATTCGCTATCATCATATAAATTATCCGAAAGCGCTGACAGAATTGCTTATCAGGCTCTTAAAGGTGGCGACACATTGCTTTTCGTCCGTTCTCTCGACGGTTCGCAAGTGATTACTTTCAAAAATGTCAAGGAATATCTTTTCGCATCAAAAAGCGATGTGCTCTATTTCGTCTCTCAGGACACAGCAGATTTGAAGCCTGGACTGTATGCTTTCAGTCAGGGAAAGGACGCCTCGCCGCAACTTATTCATGGGGGTAAGGGCGTTTTTAAGGCTATAACAGCCGACGAGAACGCTACAACACTCGCTTTTCTCTATTGTGCAGATAAAAAGAAGACAGACAAAGAATTTGAACTCTACTTATCGGAAAACAACGGTGAGGCGCAGAAAATAGCCACCCGCAAAGATGCTTTCCTGCCTGAAGGTTGGATTATTAGCGAAAATGGACGTCTTCGTATCACTAAAAATTCCCGACGTCTGTTTTTCGGCATAGCGCCTGAACCCAAGCAGAAAGATACTACACAATTAGCCGAAAATCGCCCGTTAGTGCATATTTGGCGATGGAACGAGGACGTTCAATATACCGTTCAGGAATATAACCGTAATCAGGATTTACGGAAAACATATACGGTAGCATATAATATTGAAAATAAATCGTTTGTAAAACTTACTTCGCCTGAAATAACACAATTTCAAACAGTTGAAGATGACGGCGTAAGAGTGGCGCTTATCACAACTTCCAAACCATACGAACTTGAAAGTATGTGGGAAGGTCAAAGCCGCGAAGATGTTTCTGTTATTGACCTGCTGACAGGTGAGATAAAACCGCTGAAGACAGGCATAGCAGGTAGGATAAGCCTCTCTCCTAAAGGAACTTATGCTACATGGTACAATTCGTCCGACAGTTCCTGGTATTCGTATTCGATAGCCGACGGCAAGGAATATCGCCTAACAACGCCTCAAACCTTCGCTGCATGGGCGGACGACCACGACACTCCAAGCCTGCCGCGCGCTTATGGCTCTGCAGGATGGACGGCAAACGACGAATCTCTGCTTTTGTATGACAAATTCGACCTCTGGCGCTTCTCACCAACAGGCGCTTCGGAACCTGTTAATTTGACAAAAAACGGCCGTGAACTCAATACCGTCTATAGATATTTGCGCTTGGACAGGGATGAGCAATATATTGATTTAAACAAGCCTGTGCTACTGTCAGGCTTTAATCAAAAAACAAAAGGCAACGGTTATTATTCCGCCACCCTGTCAAGCGCCGCTTCGCCTAAAACGCTACTGAACGGTGATTTTTCGCTTTCCCCACCCGTTAAAGCAAAAAAATCCAATTCGCTGATATACACTAAAGAATCATTTGATGTTTATCCGGATATTCATCTATCCGACTTGACTTTCAAACGTTCCGTTCAGCTTACTCATGGCGTCCGTCAACAAGATGCTTTTCTGTGGGGAACGGCAGAGCTGACGTCATGGATTTCCTTAGACGGAAACCGTCTTGAAGGCGTTATTTATAAACCCGCCAATTTCGACCCGTCGAAAAAATATCCGCTGATAGTCAACTTCTACGAGAAGAATGCCGATACATATAACTCTTACCGAATGCCCGAACCGCATCGCTCATCAGTTGACTACCATTTCTACAACAGCAACGGCTATATAGTTTTCAACCCCGATATTGTTTATACCGACGGCTATCCGGGAGAAAGTTGCTATAAAGCCGTTATGTCGGGAACTACTGCATTGATAGCTAAGGGATACATTAACGAGAAAGCTATCGGCGCCCAAGGACACAGTTGGGGAGGATATCAGGACGCCTACCTTGCCGCACATACTAATCTCTTTGCCGCAATCGAGTCGGGAGCGCCTGTAGTTAACATGTTAAGCGCCTACGGCGGTATCCGCTGGGGGTCAGGCATGAACCGCTCTTTCCAGTATGAACACGGTCAAAGTCGTATTGGTAAATCAATCTGGGAATCACCACTGCGATACATAGAAAACTCTCCGCTTTTTGACATGGACAAGGTTACGACGCCTATACTTATCATGGCAAACGACCAGGATGGTCATGTGCCTTGGTATCAAGGAATTGAATTTTTCGTAGCCCTTAAACGATTGCAGAAACCCGCATGGTTGCTTAACTATTCGGGAGAACCGCACTGGCCAACAAAGATGCCTAACAAGATAGATTTTCAAAAGCGTATGTTTCAGTTCTTCGAACATTTCCTCAACGGCAAACCCATGCCTAAATGGATGAGCGAAGGCATCCCCGCCATAGACAGGGATTTTGAACTGGGATACTGATTATGAGCTTTGTACGTAAACCCGAATGGCTTAAAGTGAAGTTGCCGAGCGGCGAAACGCCCGCCCAACTGTCTTCCATCGTCGAACGGCACCGCCTGCATACCGTCTGCACCAGCGCTCTTTGTCCCAACAGGGGCGAGTGCTGGGGCAACGGCACTGCTACTTTCCTGATAGGCGGCGATATCTGCACCCGCTCATGTAAGTTTTGCAACGTTACCACAGGACGACCTGCGGCGCTTGACGCCATGGAACCTGCCCACGTGGCGCGGTCGGTAAAACTTTTGAACCTCAAACATGCGGTCATCACGTCGGTTGACCGCGACGACCTACCCGATCTGGGGGCGGCTCATTGGGTCGCGGTAATATCCGCCGTCAAAGCGGAAAATCCTACCGTTACGATGGAAACGCTGATACCCGATTTTCAAGGGCATAAAGAGCTTATAGACAAGGTGATAGCTGCCGCGCCTGAAATTATTTCGCATAATTTGGAAACGGTGCGCCGACTGTCAAAACTTATCCGCAGCGGCGCTACTTACGAGCGGTCGCTTGACGTGGTGCGGCATATAGCCTCTTCAGGCACGGTGGTAGCCAAGTCGGGCATCATGCTCGGTCTCGGCGAGACGCGCGAGGAAGTGATTGAAACCCTGCATGATCTGCGGTCGGCAGGGTGCAGCGTTGTTACCATCGGGCAGTACCTCCGCCCTTCGCGCTCAAATATTGAAGTGGCGGAGTATATTCATCCCGATGTATTTGAAGAATACAGGCTTCTCGGCCTCGAACTCGGCTTCTCTTTCGTGGAAAGTGCACCCCTCGTCCGCTCAAGTTACCACGCCGAACGACATGTTACTCTTGGAATTAAGAATTAAGAATTAATAGAACTTCAAACCTTTGTTATGAACGTGGAACTGAGAGATTTAGGGGTTAAGGATTATCAGTCCGTTTGGGAGCTTCAGGAGCGGCTGATGGAAGACGTTCAAAATGGCGGCGTTAATCGCTTGCTTTTCGTTGAACACCCTCATGTATATACTCTTGGCAGAAATGGACACGAGGACAACATGCTTCACAAGCCCGAAGACGCCGATCTGTTGCGGGTAAACCGCGGCGGCGACATTACTTACCACGGCCCAGGACAGTTGGTTGTCTATACCATCTTCCGCCTCTACGATTTTGGCGGGGACATCAGGTCTTTCGTCCATAACCTTGAAGAAGTAGTAATCAGGACTATAGCGCATTACGGCATCAAAGGAGACCGTATCGGCAAGGCGGCAGGCGTCTGGCTCGACACGGACACCCCCGCCGTAAGAAAAATATGCGCTTTGGGGCTAAGGTGCTCGCACGCCGTTACAATGCACGGTTTCGCACTCAACGTCAATACCGACCTTGACTATTTCGGTAACATCAACCCGTGCGGCTTCACCGACAAAGGCGTTACCTCGATAGCAGAAGAAACGGGATGCCAAATCCCGATGGAAGACGTTAAAGAACTTATCAAACAACAGTTTACTGACGTTTTCAAAATTTCATTTTGAAACGTATAATTAAGAATTAAAAATTAAGAATTAAGATGAAACGCATATTGATTTCGCTGATTATCAGCATTTTAGCGCTTAGTATGAAAGCGCAGACCATTATGAACCGCGATGCCGCCATTGCAGCAGCAGTCGCCGAGATTTCAACCGCTAATCAGAAGTCGCTGATAGAGAAGCTTGTAAGCTTCCATAACCGTAACAACCTGAGCAGCAAGACCGACCTTGCAAAAGGCATCGGTGCAGCCGCCGAATACCTGTATCAAGAACTGCAGGCGCTTGCGGGCAAATCAGGCGGCAAACTAAGCGTTGAAAAGGTTTTCTATACCGTCGGGGGCGCCAACACGCGGCTCGGACGCAAGGTTACGCTTTGCAACGTCATCGCCACAATCAAAGGCGACGACCCGTCAGACGACCGTATCATCGCAGCTTTGGCGCATTATGACAACCGCAACGGCGAAGGAAATGACAGCCTCCAATACGCCCCCGGCGCCAATGACGACGGCAGCGGCATCGCCTGCCTGATGGAGATGGCGAGGCTCCTCCCCGCACTGAACCTAACTGTTACCGTCAGGCTGATGTTCCTTTCGGGCGAAGAGCATGGACTTTTCGGCGCAACTCATCAGGCGGCGCTTGCCAAGAAAGAAAATCAAAACCTGATAGCCGTCATTAACAACGATATGATAGGCAACTCCAACGCCAGCGAGACTGATACTCAAACAAATACGGTCATCCGCGTCTTTTCCGAAAACATTCCCGCCGTGGAAAACGACTCCACCCGCCGCATAAGAGTCTATAATTCGGCCGAAAACGACAGTCCGTCACGCCAGTTGGCGCGTTATATCAAAGAAACGGGCGAGCGTTATGTGGACAATATCACCGTCAAACTTATCTATCGCAACGACCGTTTCGGACGCGGAGGCGACCATACGCCTTTCAGCCGACAAGGCTTTTCCGCCGTCAGAATGTGCGAAGTGAACGAAAATTACGACCGCACGCACCAATATGTCCGCGAAGAAAACGGCATCAAGTACGGTGACGAGATTTGGGCTATCAATTTTGAATATTTGCGGAAAAACACGGGCATCAATCTCGCTGCCATCGCCAATCTCGCGCTCGCTCCTTCCGTTCCGAATAATGTCAGGCTTATAACCGCAGGACTGACAAATTATGTAAATATAACTTGGGACGCCCCCTCGCAAGGAAAGCGTCCCAAAGCTTATTACGTTCTTGTCCGCGAAACCGACCAATCACAATGGCAGCAAAAAATACTCGTCCGTGACACTAAAGCGCGCCTCCCTTTCAGCAAAGACAACTATTTCTTTGCAGTTCAAAGCGTTGATGAAGAAGGACATGAAAGCCTCCCCGTTTTCGCCTACGGCAGATGATTATCTCAATGCTTCCACTTCGTCGGTGGTAAGCGGAATTTTCTTGCCGAGCAAGCGATAGCCGTTTTCGGTTATCAGGTAGTCTTCCTCATTGCGAATGCCGCCGAAAGTGCGATACTCTTCCAATTTATCGTAGTTGATGAAGTCGCGGAACTTGCCCTCGCCCTTCCAAAGGTCAATCAGTTCGGGTATAAAATAGACCCCTGGCTCTATTGTGAGAACAAATCCGGGTTCGAGCGGACGCGCTAAACGCAGAGATTTACGCCCAAACTGAGTGCTTTTGGGCTTACCGTCGTATCCGACCCACACTTCGCCGAGATTTTCCATATCATGGACATCAAGCCCCATCATGTGCCCCAAACCACAAGGGAAAAACATGGCATGGGCGCCTTCGCGGACGGCATCGGCGCTGTCGCCTTTCATCACACCGAGCGATTTCATCCCGTCGCAGATTATCCGCGCCGACAGGTCGTATATATCCATGAACGGCACTCCGGGCTTCAAAGCCTCAACAGAAGCGACATGCGAAGCGACCTGTATGTCATAGACATCTTTCTGACGCTGTGTGAAACGGCGACCGGAAGGTATCGTCGAGGACATATCACCCGCATATCCCATCTCGGTTTCGGCGCCTGCATCAACGAGGAACAATGCGCCCTCGCCTATCGTGTTGCCGTGATAATGATTGTGTAACGTCTGTCCGTTGATAGTAGCTATTGTCGGGAACGCCAATCTGCCGCCACCGGCAAGCGCCGTCTCGTTTATAATTGCCGCTATCTCGTACTCTTTCTTGCCGACAGCAACGGCTTTCATCGCCGCAATGTGCATGTCAGCCGTGATAGCACATGCTTTATCTATCTCGGCTATCTCCTCTTCGCTTTTGTAATTGCGCTGATTTACAACAGCTTTAATAAACTCAACCGACGGCGTCTGGGCAGCGACCGACAGTCCGAGTAATGTCTGTAATTTCAACTTATGCTCGGCGCGGTATGTCGGTAAATAGTTGATAGCCTGCCCTTTAGCCTTTACCCCCGCAAGATATTCCTGTAACTTACCGGCAGGCAGAGATTTAGTAACGCCTGCAAGGGCGCTCAACTCGCTGACAGAAGGCAATATCCCCATCCAGACGATATGATCTATGGAAATATCATCGCCAAAGATGATTGTCTCGTCATCGTCAATGTTAATCACTGCGGCAAGCCCTGCGGATGCAATGCCGAAATAGTAGAGGAAAGTCGAATCCTGACGAAAATCGTAGGCATTATCCTCATAATTCATACCACATTCCTCGTTTCCGAGAAACAGCAATACGCCCTTGCCAACAGTCTTCTGCAACTGCAAGCGACGTTTAATATAAGTTTCTTTTTTGAACATATTTATTTGTTTAATTTTCGGTACAAAGTTATTAAAAATAAATGAAATGGCAAAATATATTACTGTTTTTTCATCAATCTCACGTTATATATGTTTGTAACTCGCTGAGTATCAGAGGCTTGAAAGCGTATTTTGAGGCGCTCTTTGCCTTTTAAGACTTCGGCGGGGATGGCTACGGGGTGCTCTATGAAGCCTTTGTCGGTTCCGGCAAGGCTGACGGTTTGTTGAAAGTCGCCGATAATAACGTCGAAGGCATATTTCCTGGCGTCGCCGCCGTAGTAGGTGATGAGCAGTTCGGCGTCGCCTTCGTAACCATTCGTCTTCATGTCGAAAGCGAACCAGCCGTTCTCGTAGGCGTAGCGGTATTTTTGGAGGTAGCCTTCGCCGTTGCGGGTGTTGTCGCCTTCGAGGTTGTGGTCGCGTTCGGGCTGCATCTCGCCGAGTTCTATATAGTCGAGCGTGCGGCGGTTGAGGGCGTCGATGCGTTCAAGTTCGGCCTTGCGCGCCGCTTCCAAAGACGCCCATTCTGCGGGCGAATAGACGTCCCAATAGACGGTCTGATATTGGTCATAGACCTGCCAGAACGGTATAAGCGGCACGTTATCAGGTCCGCCCGGCATAACGGTCTTAAACTCAAGCGTTTTGAGCGAAACGGGCTTGATATAGTTGGTCAGCGATTTGTCTTCGGAGACGAAAACGGGGACGTCGCCCTGTTTGCGCGGCTGCGTACCAAAGACGCCGGCGAGGAGGTTTGGCCCGTAGAACACCGCACGGCGGTCGGCATTATCAGGCATGGCGACGGTGTAGAGCGACATCGGAAAGTCTATCTCTATGCGGTCGCCTTTCTTCCAATGCTTTTCTATGGTGATGAACGACGATGGCTTGACGTTAATCTTTTGTTTGGCGCCGTTGACCTTCACCGTTGCCCCGCTTTGCGCCCATGCGGGGTATCGTATGTTGAGGGCGAAGGTCTGCGCAGGGCATCTATCGAGCGTCAGGCGCACCTTACCGCTTGATGGACAGTCGGTTTCCATCTTCATAACGACGTCTTTCTCCTGCCATGTAAGGACGGAAGGGATGAAGAGGTTGACGTTAAGCGCGTCGTTGGCAGGCGAATGGCTGTAGATGGCGCCGCCGTACTTGGAATGGTTCTCAAAGCCGGAACCCATGCAGCAGGTGAAATTGTTGTCCTTGCCGTAGAAGTTCTTCTGCGTCCCCATGCCGAGCGAAACGAAGTAGCATGTAGTGCCTTCGACGGGGTGCTGCGAGGCGAGGATATGATTGTAGAGAGCGCGCTCGTAGTAATCTATATATTGCGCGTCGCCTGTCCATTCGTAGAGATGCTGCGTCAGTTTGAGCATGTTGTAGGTGTTGCAGGTCTCGCAGGTGTTGGCGCCGAGACGGTCGTTGAGGTGGTCGGGTATAGAGAGGTATTCGCCCATGCTGTTGCCGCCGTTGGCGTAGGTGTGGTGGTGTACGAGGGTCTCCCAAGCGAACTGCGCTATCTTGCGCTCACGCTCGGCGCCGGTCAGTTCGTACTGTCGGGCGCTGCCTATCAGTTTGGGTATCTGGGTGTTAGAGTGCAGGTTTTGCAGAGCGTCTATTCCGGCGGCGAGTTTGTCCTGCAGTTTGTTCTGGTAGAAACGGTAGGAAGCGTCAAGGTATTTCGGGTTGCCGGTGAGGGCGTAAACCTGCGCAAAAGCCTCGTTCATACCGCCATATTCGCAGTCAAGCATAGTCTGCATCTGCTCTTCTGTAAGCGGCGCTATCACATCTGCCAAATAATCGGCGAGATTGGTCAGCACTGTGAGAGCCTTGTCGTTGCGGGTCAGCAGAAAAGCGTCGCTAAGTCCCATCATTGTCTTGTGTTCGTTATACCAAGGCACCCATATACCGTTGAGGTCGAAGCCTTTAGAGCGGATGACGCCTTTTTTCACCTCTTTGAAGACCTTGTCGCCGCCGGGCATGCCGCCGATAAAGCCGTTTACGAAATTTTGCTGACAGGAATCAAGTTCGTCCACCACGTAGTCAACTATGCGTTTGAACCTGTCATCGTCGGTTGAAGCGTATTGCTGCGCGGCTGCGGTGAGCAGATGACCGAGGGTATGTCCGGCTATGCCCATCGCTTCCCAACTGCCGTAAGGGGGCGCTTTGGGCGTCAAACCGGCGTTCTTGCGGAAGTTCGACAGCAGGCGGTCGAGGTCGAGTTCAAGCAGCCATTCGGCGTTGAGTTGCTGCGC
>JAISTJ010000093.1 GCA_031272655.1 Tannerella sp. | reverse complement strand
AGCGCTGTATTCACGCGCCTGTGCCGCTGCAATGCTTAACGCACAACATACAAAGATAAATAATCGTTTCATCTGCTTACATTTTATTAGTGATTGAAGCGACAAAGATAACAATTATTTTCCGAAATTGCGAAAAAAACAGAAATTATTTTGCAGCGAGGGCTTGATTTTGCTTTTTTAATTGTTTTTGTTGGGATTCAAGGGTAGCAGAATCAAGAGTCAGGAAACCGAGTTCGTGGTTGAACTTCTGTCCGTTTTCAAGCACCCATTCAGCAAAGCGCAGAATATCAGCGTTATCGAAATTATTTTTCGGGATTATCAGACCAAAACTGCTGACCGGGATGACCTCTGTCTTAATATCTTCGAGCGCAGAAATAGTGCGGTCAATGTCGTGGGACAGCAAGGCCTCCCTGATTTCCTGCTTCAGATTTAACGGCAGGACTGTCAGATTTGATTTCAAACGACGGGTGGTCAAATCATAGACGTAATTTAAAGTATTGAACGCCAAGCCGTTTTCATCCTTGCTGATAGCGTCCACGAGATAGATTTCGTCGCCAGCAATCTTCTTGCCTTTGATAAGATCCGGCGAACGGTCAAAATGTTCTGCCAGCGCAAGCGTCGTTGCAGCCTGACCATTACGCGAATAGATTGTCGCCGTATATTTTTCCTTGCCTTTGTCTTCGTAATCATCGTCGTCATCGGACGGTTCACGTTCAAAAACAAGCTTCTGCAAGTCTTTCTTTTTCAGGCCTTTACCGGCTTTGGCAAGAAGAGGATTATTCTTATTACTGATAGGAATAAGCGCGAAACGGCCGGTGTAAATCACTGTCCCTGAGTTATCAAGCGCCTCGTCGCCGGTATTCACCACTAATTTCAAAGCGGCAACGCCTTCCGAGGACTGCAATTTGACGTCAAGTTTCGAGTCCGGATACGTTTTTTTGTACTCACTCACCCATTTTTCAACTATCGGGTGAATAAATTTGATGTTTTGGAGATCTATCTCCTGTGCTGACGTTTGCCCTGAAAAATACGCCAATACACTTACTGTCAACAATTTAAATAGTACCTTTTTCATTTCTAAAACATTTTTTGTTGCTAATAATAATAGTTTTGAGAGTGCAAAGGTACGTAAGTCGCCAAAACGCCGCAATACCTAATTTATGGTACGGCAACTGTATTAAGCTGATTGTAAGCCGTTTTCAATATCGGCGATGATATCGGCTTCGTCTTCAAGGCCTGCAGAAAACCGCAACAGATTGTCTTCTATGCCGATCAGTCGTTTCAGATCAGGGGGAAAAGATCCGTAAATAGTTGATTCAGGGTGAATTACAAGAGTTTTATTGTCGAACAGATTTGTAGCTCGGCGGATTATTTTCAGAGAGTCCATAAACCTGTAACAAGCCTGTTTGGATTCGAGATTGATGGAAAACATCGCTCCGGGATTGCCTTTAAAGAGCTTGTCGGACAACGCTTTAAACGGCGAACAGTCTAATTTAGGATAGTGAACATACTGAACTTTAGGATGTTGCGAAAGATGCAATGCGATATTATAAGCCGTAGCCGACATTTTTTCGTATCTCAGTTGCAGCGTTTCCATGCCGACAGACTGAAGATAAGCCGTATCGGGCGACATGCAGGCGCCGATATTTCGGGCGATTTCTGCGCGCAGTTTGAACATCAGAAGCGACATGCCGGAGGGTTTGACCGGGATTGCGCCGAGTTTTTTGTTCTTTGTCCAGTCAAAAACGTCATAATCAATAATAGCGCCGCCGATGCTTGTTGCGCCGCCGGAAATATATTTGGTGGTCGAAACGACCTCAATATCAACGCCCGCCTTCCTCGCGTCAAACCCGCACCATGGGATAACGGTAGTATCTATAATCAACGGAACATTCTTATTATGAAGCAGTTCCGATAGCAACGGCAAGTCTGCTATCTCAATATGCGGATTACTAAGCACTTCGCAGAAAAAAGCGACGGTGTTATCATCAACAGCGGCTACCACTTCGTCCGGGTTCCGGACATCTACAAATCGCATTTCAACGCCAAAAGACGCCAACGTGGACTTAAAAAATGAGAAAGTATTGCCGAAAAGATGCGGCGACGAGACAATGTTACATCCTGCATAACATATTGATATAAAGACATTTGAAATAGCCGCCATTCCGGATGCAAGTGCCAAGACGCCCTCTGCATTGGCTGCACGGCGGATTTTTTCTTCTAAATTGGTAACCGTCGGATTGATTATCCGCGAGTAGGTATAAACATCGGTTCTAAATTTAAATGCCTCTTCAATAGACTGGGAATCAGGATATTCAAATGCCGCATTCCTGTATATCGGCTCGTTGATGGCGCCGTAAACATCGGGTTTCGGGAAAGCCGAACTGATTATCCTTGTCTGGAATTTACAGTTTGATTCATCTTCCGAATCGTTGATTTTCTTGTACATATCTATTTATTATGTTAGTTTTTGGCGGGCAAAGGTAGTGAAAAATTTCCTGTTTTCTATACCATAAATGTGGTATCTAAACTTTTGGAAACGTCCACGGCGCTCTGTAAGCGGGTTTCAGATACCTGTCGGCTTCGAGATTGCCGAAAGTTTTGTTAGCTCGGTCGTAGCTGAGCGCCTGCCCGCCAAGCCGCGCAGAGATGTTTGCGATATGTGAATAAGTCGCGCAGAGGGCGGCATTTTCCACTGTGCAGGCTGTTTGGCGGTCGCGTTTGCGCACGCAGTCAATGAAATTTTCCGCATGGTTGATATGCGATTTGCCGTCGTCTTCAACCTTCTTAACCTCAATGCCCGACGAGCCGGTCGGATAAATCGTCCAGTCTTCGCGGTCGGCCACCAAAACGCCGTTTGTCCCTGTGAAACTCACTCCGTAGTTTTTGCCGTAAGGGCCAAAGTCATTGATATTATTTTCCCACGTAACTATATTATTTTTAAATTGATAAGAAACGGAAAGCGTATCGAAAGTTTCCTGCACCCCGTCAGGATAAGCGAAGTTGCCGCCCGAAGCCAAAACCTTGTCTGGCACAGTCGAAGTGTGCATTCCCCAAAGCGCCATATCTATCAGGTGGACGCCCCAGTCGGTAACAAGTCCGCCGCCGTAGTCCCAAAACATACGCCACAGACCGTGAAAACGGTTGGAGTTGAAAGGCCGCAGGGGAGCAGGGCCGAGCCAGAAATCGAAATCAACGCCTTCGGGCGGCTGGCTGTCGGCAACATGCTGTTTGATAGCGGCATACGAGAAATTGCCCCACACATTTACGCGGCTGATACGCCCCAAAACGCCGCTGTCAAGATAAGCGATCATCTCTTTCCACAGCCGGCCGCTCCGTTGCTGTTGCCCTACCTGCACTACGCGGTTGTATTTCTGCGCCGCCTCAACCATCACTTCGCACTCGGCAATGCTGTTGGCAAGCGGCTTCTCTACATAAACATCCTTGCCTGCCTGACAGGCGTCCACAAACGGCAGACAGTGCCAATGATCGGGAGTGCCGATGATGACTATGTTAATATCCTTATTATCAATGATTTTACGATAATCTTTATGCAGTTCAAACTTGGCATCCTGAAGTTTGGACAGGTCTTTCGCCCTGCTTTCAAGCACTGTTTTGTCCACATCGCACAAAGCGAGGCACTGCACGTTCGGCTGCTTCAAAATGTCGGTCAGATCCCCCCACCCCATGTTTTTGCAGCCTATCAGGGCTACATTCAGGCGGTCGCTTGCCGGAGCGTTCTTACTCGTTGCACTAATAATCGAAGGCATCGTAATCCCCGCTGCAACTGCTAAGGACGACTGCCGTAAAAATTTGCGTCTTGTAATTGTCATATTGTTTGAAGTTTGAAGTTTTTTAAGACTGCAAATATAAGATTTTTTTTGAAAGAAATGAAAAATATTTTGTATCTTTGCGGCGTTTTTGAAGATAAACCACGGGGCTGACCGGTTTTGACAGCGGGTAGAAGTGGTTTGTAAGCATGCAGCGCGTCGTTGACTTGGCGCTTATAAACGGTTGACAAACAATTAACTGGCGAAAATACTTATGCTCTCGCTGCGTGATTGAAGTATAGTAGATCACTTGCTTAATCCTTACACTGGGTGTTTGGACGAGACGTCATCCGGAGCTTTTTCTCCGAAGCTTACCGAACCGATGGCGCAGCGTATCGGAGATAGTCGCGGGGGCGTCCCGAAACTGCGATGAAAATTTTAGGGGCTAAGGTTGCAGTTGGTGGCTTCGGTCTTGCTGCAGCACGAAAACCAAAGCGAAGATAAGCATGTAGAAAGCAAATTAGTTCCTCGTTTGGACGAGAGTTCGAATCTCTCCAGCTCCACATTTACAGACTGTTATAGTTAAGTGAGAACGTGTCCCCGTCTCTCATATTCCCTGTTTGCAAGCCTTTTTTGAGCCAGCGGGCGCGTTGAGCCGACGTGCCGTGATTGAAAGCGTCGGGCACCGTATAACCCTGCGACTGCATTTGCAGGCGGTCGTCGCCTATCTGGTTCGCCGCATTGATGCCCTCTTCAATATCGCCCTCCTCAAGCGAACCGAACAGCTTGTTGTCGTAATAACCCCATACGCCGGCATAAAAATCAGCTTGAAGTTCAGTCCTGACACTCAGGCGATTAGCTTCTGTTTCACTGACTCTTTTTTCCTGCGCATGAACTTTATCAAGCGTCCCGAGAAGATACTGTACATGATGGCCTACTTCGTGCGCAATGACGTAAGCGTATGCAAAATCGCCGCCTGCATGGAGGCTTCGCTGCATCTCTGAAAAGAACGACAGGTCAATGTATAAAGTGCGGTCGGCAGAGCAATAAAACGGACCTGTCGCCGCCGAAGCCGAGCCGCAGCCCGACGAAGTGGATCCACTGAACAACACCATTGTAGGCGGCTCATACTCCCTGCCTAACTGCTCACTGAACACTTTCTTCCACACATCTTCGGTACCGGCAAGTATCTTTCGCGCAAAAACCGCCGTCTCTTCTTCTTCGGCAGTAGGCGTATAGCTGCCCGTAGTAAGGCCGCCTCCACCGTCCAACACCTGTTGCGAAAGGAATGTAAGCGGATCGCCGCCCATTAACCACACAAGCAAACCAACGACAATAACGCCGCCTATACCGAGCGACGACTTGCGCCCGCCAAATCCTCCGAACCCTCCGAATGAACCGCCGCCGCGACGGTCTTCCACATTCTGACTCTCACGTCTTCCTTCAAGTTTCATACTGATTTTATTAATTTTATGCGCCAAAATTAATAAAAATCCGCAATATGATGCAAAAATTTTTCGTTCAGGTCGAATTTTTTTCCGATAACCGGCCTTTCTCACGGATGGTTTCACCTGTCCCTGAGGGCGTTTCAACGCTGCTTTTTGCCGTTTGAGACGATAATAGACGACATTACGGCCTCTTTTCCGTCTAAACATGAAACAAAAATTATTTGACTTATGAAAAGATTTTTTAGGTTCTCATCGGTTTTAACCGGAATGGCGTTTTTAGCCTTTTTTTCGTCTGCCGCACAAGCGCAGACAAGCAAAGTGGAAATAAAAGGTGTGATTGTGGAGAAGGCAAGCGGCGACGCTGTTGAGGCGGCGACCGTTCGCCTGCTCTCCGTCAACGACAGCACTATGCAGGCAGGCGTGGCGAGTGACGCCAAAGGGCGTTTTTCACTTAAAAATATTGCGGCAGGCACTTACCTGTTAAACATCTCGTATATAGGCTATATGCCTGTATATCAAGCGCTTCAAATTACCGGCAAGAACTCAACAATTGATCTGGGAACGATCGAAATGGAAGAAAACAGCGTCGTTCTCGGCGAGGCCGTCGTTACCGCCAAGGCGGTGGAAGTTACGGTAAGGGGCGATACCGTTGAGTATAACGCCGATTCGTACAAACTTGCCGAAGGTTCGATGCTCGAAGACCTTCTTAAGAAAATGCCCGGCGTGGAAGTGGACGCAGACGGCAAAGTAACGGTCAACGGCAAGGAAATCAAGAAGATACTCGTTGACGGCAAGGAATTTTTCTCCGACGACCCCAAAGTCGCTTCAAAAAACCTGCCCGCAAAGATGGTTGAAAAAGTGCAGGCTTATGAAAAACTAAGCGACATGGCGATGATGACGGGTTTTAACGACGGCGACGAAGAGGCGGTCATCAACCTGACTATCCGTCCGGGCATGAAAGAAGGCTGGTTCGGCAACGCTTTTGCAGGCTACGGCACGCAGGACAGGTACGAAGGCAACCTTATGATTAACAGGTTTGTTAACAACGACCAGTTTTCCATTATCGGCGGGCTTAACAACACCAACAATATGGGCTTTTCCGACCTCGCGTCCTCCATGTTCAGCGACATGGGCGGCGGCGGCAGGCGCGTGATGATGAATTTCGGCGCCAATAACGGTATCACACAGTCTGGCAACATCGGCGCGAATTTCAGCAAAGAGTTCAGCCCCAAGCTGACTGTCGGCGGCAATGTGCGCTATTCACACTCCGACAATGAGGCCGAAAGCAGCAACGAGACGGAAAACCTGCTCAAAAGCGGCAACACATACGATTACGATAAGTCGCTGACTAACACCGTAAACGACAATCTCAGCGTCAACCTCCGCATGACTTGGAAGCCCGATGACCTTACTCAAGTCATCTTCACGCCCGATTTCTCGTACAGCAAAACCGACCGCAGCGACGAGGCCTCATCGCAAACGTTAAATAATAATTACGACACGATAAACACCGTACTTTCCAACTCGTCTTCCAACGGCGACGGTTACACTTTTACGGGGCGACTTGAAGCCAGCCGCAAACTAAACGACAAAGGCAGGACTTTAAGCGTCTCATTATCAGGAAGTACGGGCGACACCAAAAACGACGGCTACAACTATTCGTTGACAAATTATTTCCAGTCGGATCTGAAACCATACGACTTGATAGATCAACTGACTGAATATCATAATACTAACAAAACCTACAGGGGTTATCTGTCATTCGTTGAGCCGCTCGGCAACAACAACTTCCTGCAACTGTCGTACAGTTACAGCGCAAGCCAACGCGACGCCATCAAGAATGCTTACACTTATGATGATGCTCCTGCGGGCGCAACTGTCAGCAAATCAGACTATAACGTTCTCGATTCGACATACAGCAAAAGTTCGCGCAACGAATCCGCCGATCAGCGTGCAAGCGTGGCTTTCAGGTCGCAACGCGAAAAATACAACTATATGATTGGCTTCAACGTGGACCCGTCATATCAAAAAACGGGCACTTATGTCGGCTCCACGACAATTTATTCCAAAGCCCGCAACGTTGTAAATTACTCGCCGACGTTCCAGTTCAACTATTTGCCTTCTAACCAGACTAATCTGCGTATTGATTACGAAGGGCGCACAAGCCAGCCCACGATGTTGCAGTTGCAACCCGTTGAAGACGTGTCGAATCCGTTGAACGTAACGATTGGCAATCCCGAACTGAAACCTACTTACACAAATAGCCTTCGCGTTCGTTACCAGAGTTTTATACCCGATCAGCAAACGGCTATGATGCTTTTCGGAAACGTCAATTACATCGTGAACGACATTGTGAACGATGTTACTAACGACGCCCTAACAGGCAAGAAGACAACGACTTACAACAACACGAGCGGCAACTATAACGCCAATATGCGGTTTATTTTTAATACTCCGCTGAAAAACAAGAAGTTGTCGGTAAACAATATGATTTTTGCGAATTATGCAAACACAAACAGCTTCATTGACGGGCTGACCAACACTAACAAGTCGCTTCAACTGCAGGATAACGCCACGTTGAATTTCCGTTCCGATTTGGCCGATTTCGGCATTAGCGGCAATATTTCTTACCGCAGGACAACCAATTCGATTGAAAACCAGAATAACCTGAACACATTTAATTATGGAACGGGTGCAAACGCAACTCTCTATCTGCCAAATAATTTCAGGCTAGAGACTGATATTACCTACTCCACCAATTCGGGTTATTCATCGGGTTACGAGCAGAATGAAACATTGTGGAACGCCTCATTATCAAAGAGTTTCTTAAAAAACAACGCCGCCACTCTGAGGTTGAAGATATACGACATCCTGCAACAGCGCAGCAATATCTCATATACGACAACGTCGAGTTATACGCGCTATTCGGAATACAACACGTTAAACAGCTATGTAATGCTTCATTTCATCTACCGTTTCAGCATTTTCAGCGGCGGTGCAAGCATGTCGGACATGCGCCGTGAAGGGCCTCCGGGCGGTGGTGGAGGCGGCGGCAGACCGGGCGGCGGTTTCGGCCCCGGAATAGAGTGATTATTTCCCGATACATTTATAGATAAAGCCAAGTTCGCGCAGTTCGGCAGGGTCGTAAATATTACGGCCGTCAATAAGCAACGGAGTGCGCATCTTGGCTTTCACATCGCTCCATGTAGGCAACCGGAACTCTTTCCATTCGGTAACAAGCAGTAACGCATCAGCCTGATTTACAGCATCATAGATGTCATTAGCATAGCTGATGGCATCTCCCAGACGGTGTTTAGATTCGGGAATAGCCACCGGATCGTAGGCGCAGACGGAACATCCCGCATTCAGCAAGTCTTCAACAACAGTCAGAGCCGGCGCTTCACGCATATCGTCCGTTTCCGGCTTGAACGCCAAGCCCCACAGCGCTATGCGTTTGCCTTTAAGGTCGCCGTTGTAATAGTCGCTCAACTTGCGGAAAAGGATATGTTTCTGAACTTGATTAACTTCCTCGACAGCCTGCAGGATACGCATCGGGCGACCATTGTCGGCGGCCGTCTTTATCAACGCCTTGACGTCTTTGGGGAAACAGGAGCCGCCATAGCCGCAACCCGCATAAAGAAAACTGCGTCCGATACGCGCATCGGCGCCAATCCCCTTGCGAACCATGTTTACATCAGCGCCCGTAACCTCGCACAGGTTGGCAATCTCGTTCATAAAACTGATACGGGTGGCAAGCATCGCATTGGCGGCATATTTCGTCATCTCGGCAGATGGCACATCCATGAATATTACAGGGAAGTTGTTCAATAGAAACGGACGGTAGAGTTTAGTCATCAACTTCTGCGCCCTCTCCGATTCGATGCCTACAACAACGCGATCCGGATTCATAAAGTCCTTAACAGCAGCGCCTTCCTTCAAAAATTCCGGATTTGAAGCTATGTCAAAATCAATCGAAACGCCTCTCTTTGCCTGCTCTTCAAGTATGACGCCACGTACTTTTTCGGCCGTACCTACCGGCACAGTGCTTTTAGTTACGACGAGGATGTATTTCTTCATGTTTTTACCGACAGTACGCGCTACATCAAGGACATAACGCAGATCGGCGCTCCCGTCCTCATCAGGAGGCGTCCCTACGGCGCTAAACAAAACTTCCACATTATCAAGGATTTCCGTCAATTCGGTAGTAAACTTCAACCTGCCGTTCTTGTAATTCTTATGCACAAGTTCCTCAAGACCGGGTTCATAGATCGGGATAATGCCGTTCTTCAGCCTCTCAATCTTGTTTTTATCTATATCAACACAACAAACTTCAGTCCCCATTTCCGCAAAACAGGTTCCCGTAACAAGCCCGACATATCCGGTGCCAACAATTGCTATCTTCATAAATATTTAATTTTGGGTGCAAAGATAGCAAAAAGTATAATAAAATTACGATATTTAACGTTATTAAATCAAAACCGTTACTCTATTAAGAATCTATTAAGAAGATGAAGATACTGTTAGTCAATAAGTTTTATTATCCCCGCGGGGGCGACTGCACTGCCGTGATGAGTACGGAGGAGCTGCTGCGCGCCAAAGGGCATCAGGTGGCAATCTTCAGTGTCAAGCATCCCGAAAATGTGGCATCGCCGTTTCAGGATTATTTCCCGCAAGAAGTGGACTTTTTCAACAGCGGACTTGCCGGCAAACTGTCGGGCGCAAAGAGAATCTTTTATTCATCGGAAGTAGCGAGGCTATTCAAACGCTTATTGACTGATTTTCAGCCTGATGTAGTACATTTGCATAATATTCACTCCTACCTCTCACCCATAGTGGCGCAAATAGCTCATAAACAGGGTATTAAAGTTGTATGGACGCTGCATGACTACAAACTGATATGTCCGGCATACACCTGCCTTAGAGACGGCAAACCGTGCGAACTGTGCTTCAAATCGAAGTTTCAGGTTGTTAAGCGCCGGTGCATGAAAGGCAGTCTTCCGGCGAGCATTTTAGCTTATGCCGAAGCCGTTTGGTGGAATCGCCACAAACTTGAAATGATTACAGATACATTCATTAGTCCGAGTAACTTTCTAAAAGACAAGATGTTATCTGCCGGATTTCAATCGGATAAAATTACGATGCTGAGTAATTTTATGTCTCATCAACCGAAAGCGGTTCTTGAAAAAGACGATTATTACTGCTATGTGGGGCGCCTGTCGGAAGAAAAGGGCATAGAAATGCTGCTTGAAACGGCATTCGCCCTACCCTATCCCCTTAAAATCATCGGCAACGGGACATCGCTCGACACATTGCGCAAACGGTACAATCACCCGAACATTCAATTCCTCGGTCAGATGCCGCATGAACAGTTGTTTCCTATCGTCGGCAAAGCGCGTTTTGCGGTTGTCCCGTCTGTTTGGTACGAAAACAACCCATACAGCGCAATCGAGGCGCTGTGCATGGGGACGCCCGTTCTCGGCGCATCAATAGGAGGCATTCCGGAACTCGTTGAAGAAGGGGTTAACGGCATGACTTTCGAGGCCGGTAAAAAGGAAGAATTAGCTGCCAAAATCCACGAAATGTTCCGTAAACCATTTAATTACAGCGAAATAGCGCTCAAAGCCCAAACCCGCTTTTCCGCCGATACCTTCTACACAAAACTAATGAATATCTACAAAAAAATCTTAATGTAAATATACCAAAACACGCACTTTATACGTTTATAGAATATTATTCATTATTCACACGAAACCATTTACGATATGAAGAATACAGTACAAGGCAGTCTGATAACCACTTTTCGGTGCAATGCCAAGTGCAATATGTGCAATATTTGGCAGTTTCCGACGAAGGCTGAAGACGAAATTGACTTCAGTTATTATGAGAAATTGCCGGCGGGTCTGCGCATCAACATAACCGGCGGCGAGGCCACTATCCGCAAGGATATTGACGACATTTTCCGTGTCCTCTATCCCAAAGCCTCGCTTTTGGAACTAAGCACTAACGGCTACTACACCGAAAAAATCGTCGCTTTGGCAAAGAAGTATCCGAAAATCCTGATACGTGTCAGCGTCGAAGGTTTGCCTGCACTCAACGATGCCAAACGCGGCACGCGCGACGGCTTCGACCACGCCCTGCGTACCATACTCGAGCTGAAAAAGACCAAATGCCGCAATATAGGCTTCTCGGTAGTGATTTCGCCCGATAATTACAAGGATTTGCTGTATCTATACGACTTGTGCGTGGCGCTTGATGTGGAGCTTGGCAACTCGGTAGTTCATAACTCTTGGTACTTTCATAAGCTTGATAATCAGATAGTTAGCGAAGAAGCCCTAAAACAGCACGAAGAGTTCGTGAAGGCATTGCTGACCTCCAAACGTCGCGGGCTGAAGAAGAAGATAAAAGACTACAGCCGCGCGTTCTTCAACCGTAGCATCCATCGCCGGCTGCGGGGCGACGAGGGCGGCTACCGCCCGCCCTGCGGCGCACTCGACGACTTCTTCTTCATAGACCCGTCAGGCAATGTCTCTCCATGCAACGGCTCGGAAGAGGAATGGATTATCGGAAACATCAAGGAAGACACTTTAGAAAACATCTTGGCATCGGAACGGGCGCAGGAGGTAGCCAAACAAGTTAAAGCCTGCAACCGCAACTGCACTTTTGTCGTTACCGAGCGGCACGACATGCTGCGCCGGCCATGGATACCGATACGCTGGATTATACGCAACAAGATACGCATCGCGAGGGGTAAATCAATATGTTGGGACTGAAGATATGAAAGTTTGCGTTTTCGGCACACGGGGATTTCCTTATATTCAGGGAGGAGTAGAGAAGCACTGCGAGTGCCTCTATCCGCTGATTGCAGCCGACGGGCAATGGGATGTTGTTGTGTTCAGGCGCAAGCCATACGTATCGAAGCGCTCTCTTCAACACTATGACGGGATAAGATTCATTGATCTGCCTTCTACCCGTTACAAAGGCTTTGAGGCGATGATTCACTCCTTTCTCGCTACGATATGCTGCCTGTGGATACGCCCCGACATCGTTCATATCCACAATATCGGGCCGGCTCTTTTCTCGCCGTTGCTGCGGTTTGCGCGGATAAAAGTCGTGCTGACATATCACAGCCCTAACTATGAACATGAGAAATGGGATTTTTTCTCACGTAACTTACTGAAACTTAGCGAGAAATTCTCCCTTTGGGCAGCCTCGGCGATTATTTTTGTAAACGACCTGCAAAGGCGCAAATTCAACGGCAAAATATCGGGCAAATCCTGCTTCATTCCTAACGGCATACAGCCGCCTGTTTTCGATTACGACGAAGATTATCTTCATTCTATCGGCGTAGAAAAAAACAAATACGTACTTGCGGTGGGGCGCATAACTCCCGAAAAAGGCTTCGATTACCTTATAAAAGCCTTCAAAAGCGCTGATATTCACGGGTTTAAATTAGTAATAGCAGGAGGCGTCGAAGGCGAACAAAGTTATTATGAATCATTGAAAAGTGAAGCGGGCGCCGACAAAGTCGTTTTCACGGGTTACATCAACGGCAAGCCGTTGGCTCAACTGTTCACCAATGCCGCTCTGTTTGTTCAGTCGTCATACAACGAAGGCATGTCTATCGTAATGCTCGAAGCGATGAGTTATGGGTTGCCGATGCAGGCAAGCGATATCCCGCCTAACAAAGCGCTCAGCCTGCCCGAAAAAAACTACTTCAAAGCAGGCGACGAGCAGGAGCTGACCCAACGTCTTCAACAGTCGCTTGCAGCCGACGAAGGACGTATCTCTTATCAAAATCTCGAAGCATACGATTGGAAAAAAATCGCCGCCCAAACCCTGTTACAGGCATATCAAATAGCGCTTGAAAATTAAAAACAAAAATGCAAGAAACTATTAACAGACAATTTTTCAACCTGACGCTCTTCACGCTCGTATTCGGAGTGCTGTTTTACGACGCTATCAACACTACTTTGGGATTCTCGTATATTGACGAGATATGCGCCGTTTTGCTCTTGCTGCTGTTTGGCTACAAGGTTATCAAGTCCGACAACTGGGGCTTTAACCGCCAATTCTTTGTTGTCTTGACCGTATTTGTGTTTTATCTTATTTATTCCATTGTAATTCAATCAAATAGCAAATCCGCTATCTTAATGGACTTTATTATCCAGATAAAACCGTATATGGCTTTTTACTGCGTTTATGCCCTAAAGCCGGAATTTAACGATAATCAAAAGAAAATTATAAAACAGACAATCATAATATGCAGTTGCTATGTGCTGCTTGTCGGGATGGCGTATGTGGTGCAACCTGATGTTATTAAATTAACTTTCGTACATCCCTCGCGGTTAGCGACTTGCTCGTCGGCGCTCGCCTTGCTTTACCTGTATTGCAGCAATTATACGCGGACGGACAAGATAATATTTCTTGCAATCCTCGGAATAGGCTTATTATCAACACGTTCAAAACATTTCGGATTCTTTACATGCTGCCTCCTGATGTCTTTGTTCATCAACAAATCGTTCAGGTTCAAGATGAATTTCAAAAACATCATTTACATTTCCTGCGCAATAGCGCTTACAGTATTTGTCGCATGGGATAAGATATACCTTTACTTTGTAACCGGAGGCTTCGGCTCGAACAGGGAAGCGGATGACATGTACGCACGTATGGCGCTTTATTTCTTTTCATGGCAAATCCTGTTTGATTACATCCCGTTCGGCTCGGGCTTCGGCTCTTATGCTACTTTTGCATCTGCCGAATTTTATTCCCCGATATACGCCAAATACGGCATGGACAGCATGTTCGGACTGTCAAAATCCTATCCCGATTTTATCACGGACACCTATTTTCCTGTTCTCGCCCAGTTCGGATTTGTGGGCGCCGCATTGTTTTTCCTGTTTTGGATCAATATAACAGTCAAGGCAATTAAATCATTCGACAGCGATTGTGTTAAGGAAGTAGTTATGACACTGATGGTTGTGATATTTTTCCTTATAGAATGCACCTCCGACTCCACTCTCACCCACAACAGGGGCATGTTTATGATGATGGTTTTAGGTATATTGATGGCTGACATCAACAAAAATCAGAACAAGCCCAAGAGCTTGGAAGCGGTTGATGTAAATGATAGTTTATCCCTGTAATTCAGACAGTTATTGACATAATCCCGATTGGAATCTATAATCTCTTTAAGTTCCGGAGCCAACCATTGGTATTTTGCTATACCAAGCTGATTTTCAGATATATACTGTGCTGAAGCCGGCACAAGATTAGTTACTACGGGCGTTCCGGAAACAATCGCTTCAGGGATTGAAACCATATTGAGGTCGTTAAGCGTATCTACAAGCAGGGCCATAGATTCGCTGACATAGTTATTTAGCTGATTATGAGGCAAATAGCCCAAGAACTCCACATTACCGGTAAGTTTTAATGACTTTACAAGTTCTTTAAGCATCGTTTCCGACTCGCCGGAACCTGCTATCAACAACTTAACATCCTCATATCCATTCATTTGCAACAATCCGGCAAATTTTTCGATTATGTTGTTTATATTTTTTCCGGGAACGAGCCTCGCTACGCATATTAGTTGCCTTTTTTTAAGGGCGGAAAACCGGAATAAATCTGTATTAACGCCGTGATCCACAATCACTTTAGACACATTGCCGGAATAACGCGAGATAAATCCGTACGCCTGTCCGGAACGCGGGACAATAGCCTTCAACCTGCGCATAAACACCGGCAGTATCACATTATACCATATTTTTGACGGTATCTTACGGAATTTGCGTTGATGGCGGGTCATTTCCTGCCATACAACCGTCTTTGACGGTGCAAGAATGGCCGCAAACAGGGACGGGAACGCAAAAACCTCGCTTGAAATTATGATATCGAACTTTTGCCGGTTATTTTTAATGAAACGCCATACACCCGGCTGAAAAGGCAAAACGCTTGGCAGGAAAAGGGTTTTCAGCACCGAAGGGATAAAAACCACCTCAAATTCATACTGCTCTTCCTCAAGCGGCTTGTATTCGGATGCGGCGACAAGGGTAACTTCATGCCCCAGTTTTACGAATCCAAGCCCAAGGTTATAAATCATACAATCTTTAATACTCTCAGTATCAGAGATTACATTTTTTTCCGATGTCCGCAGTATTGAATTTAACAGCAGGATTTTCATTACTTTTCAATTATATGAAAATCCTGAAAGAAGAAACTGTCGAGCGAGTTTGACCATTCGCCGTAACAGACTTCCGTACATCTCAGATTATATTCCATGTACATCATTTCCAAAAAATCTTCCCTGTAAGCCACATTCGCCTCCGGAACATTTTTATCCATCAGCCTGAAATCGCTATAAGAGTACGGAAAATTGAAATTTGTCAAGCCTTTTTCCATTTTGGCTTCAATTTCATCATTTAAAAGGAAATAAGTCGCGAAACATTTCCCTTTAGGCTTCATAACTCGCTTAATTTCAGCTAAATAATTATAAACATCAGCGGGCAGCATGTGAGTGAAAACCGAAGTAAGAGCGATGCAATCAAATGAATCATCCTCGTAAGGGAACACAAAATTTTTTGCTTCAAGGTCTGTTTTTTTGTTATACAGACTGTTTATCAGATCTATATGTAAGAACCTGAAATTAGGATACTTAGGTGAAATATGGCTGTTACACCAGTCAATACCTTTCTTAACAATGTCAAAG
This sequence comes from Tannerella sp., assembly GCA_031272655.1. Classification (GTDB taxonomy): domain Bacteria; phylum Bacteroidota; class Bacteroidia; order Bacteroidales; family Tannerellaceae; genus Tannerella. The sequence continues at coordinate 12,673 of JAISTJ010000093.1, read as the reverse complement.
CCATCGTAAGAGCCTTTGTCTGACAGGTACTTAGTGAGCGGCACGGCTAATCGCCCGATACCGCATCCTATGTCAAGAACAGCCGCGTCGGGCTTCAAACCGGCATATTTGATCAGCAAATCCATCAGATTTTGCCCCTGCTTCACAAAATCGCCGGCGCCGATAAAAATCATCCCTTTCGGCGGGGTCATATCATCCCTCTTGCCGGTCGCAAGCGCTAACAAATCCGACGGCAAATACCAAATTCGCCTTGCAATAAAGCGCATATCGGGAGACAGCGCATAATATAATTTCCTTAATAATGACATATTTCGCTTATAAATTGAGCTGCAAAGATAGATAAAAATATTATTTTTTAAAGATTCCGAGTATTTTTATTTTCGCTTTCAGTGCTATCGCTCTAAGCTGTTGAAATTCTTCCCTGTTGAATATAAACAACTTAGCCAACATAAGCAAAGACAAACTGCTGATTATCACCGAAATAATTAACCTGAAAAATGATTCTCCAGCACAAAACCCGATTGAAAAATAGAGAAGCAAATAAACGGTTGAAGCAGGCAAAAAGAGCCTTATAAAGACGTTTTGAAGATAGTTTGCATATTTTACGCCGAGCAAACGATTTGAATAATAGAGCCTTATGAAGAGATTGACGGTTTCTATGAAGATAAAAGCGGCGACTGCGAGGCTTGCGGACATACCGTTTTTAAGCAGCAGATAAACGGCTGGAACAGTCAGCAGCTTAGTTAATGTGGTAGCAGTCAGGTATTTACGGATACTTCCTATTGCTATCAAACCGCTTTGCAACCCGAAAGTCAATTGCGAAATAAGCGAGCCGACAAGTATCAACCGGCAGAACAGTACGGTATAATCCGGCACATTTTTCAGCCACAAACGCAGTACGTAAGGCATTTCGGCTATCAGCGGCAGGGCGAAGAACGCCATCATAAAGAACGAAATCTTACAGGCAAACATGCTCAATTTGGCTGTCCTCGGGCGGTCTCCGCCGCCTTCGCTTTTCATAATTTGCGGATTCATAGCCGACAAGAGCGAAGTTGAAAAATAGTTCATTTGCCCATTTACCTGATTAGCAATCCCATACGCAGCATTAAAAACCACGCCGCCGAAAAGGTTAAGCAACACATTAACGCCCTGCGTGGAAAAGATTGTCGCTACCGGCTCAAAAGAAGTCCATCCCGAAAAGGCCGCTATCTCGCGGAAAAGGCTACGGGCGGGCTTTTTCGCCGGTTTGATGCGGGTTTCCTCATATTTGCGACAATAGACTTGAAGGGCGAAATTATATGCCGTATAAACCGCAGCAAGCAGCGCGCCGTAAACTATTAACTTGTCGAACGGGGTGAAAATCAAATAAAAAGCAATCCCAAGTTTCAGGATAGAAGTAACTATATAAAACAGCGAGATTACGAAAATGTCCTCGTGGACAGTGATTGACGTATGATACGTGATAGAAATAATTGAAAAAAAGACACTTACTGTAACGCACTGAAAGGCTATTTGGGCGGCAAAAAGTCTTTCAGGACTGATATTCAAATAGGAAAGAAAGCAGAAACAGAAAATTTCCGAAATAACGACAGCAATAATACCGGCTATAAGGCTGATTCTCTTGGTGATACGATATACGTCGCAAAGCATGGACATGTCTTTTTTGCCAATAGCATAGGACATATACCGCTGCCCTGCCATACTGATAGCGACAACAAGAAATTCCAACATGCCGACAATACCCGCTACAACATTGTATGTTCCATAGTCATCAACCCCTAACTGGTTGAGTATCAATCTTGTAGAATAGACCGTTATACCAAAAGTGATAAGCGCTTTGGCATACATCATAAAAGTATTGAAAGCTATCCGGTCTCCTGTTTGCATCGGACAAGACTAATTAGAGCGTTTGTATTCCTCTTTTAGTGAAGCGTATAACTCTTTAGACATAATGTAAACAACAGGAATAATGAGAGTTAAAGCTATCATACCTATCAGGGCGAACAGTTTGCGCGGCCCCAGCGGTTTCTTTTCAACGTAAGCCGGCTCTATCAACCGCGCGCGGTCAATCTTATCGCCAAGAGTCATCGTTATCTCTTCTTTTTTCTGAAGCATCATCAAATAAATGCCCTGTTGTATCTCCTGATCGCGGCGGTAGCCCATATATTCACGTTCCTGTTCGGGTACGGATTTCATTTTTGAAAAGATTTGGTTTTCACGCGCCTTAAGACCGCTAAGTGTCTGATTATAATTCTTTTTAGAGTTTTCAATCATGGCATAAACCCCTTCGCGGAGCTTATCTACTTTATAAGTGTATGTTTTGAACTGGGCATTGTTTTCATTTGAGTTTTTAAGAACTTTCTCACGCTGTATAAGCGCCTCATTATAAAGCCTTATCGCGCCTCCCTTCTCACCTTCCGTCGCCGTAATCAACGACGGAATAACGGCATATTTGTTTTCCGGCTTTTTGATATATTCATCAATCATATCCAACATGCGTGATTGCGACTCGGCTTCGACTATCGCAACCTCCAAATCTTTGACCAACTCGCCGTACATTGTAACGTCCGACTCAAGCAGCGTCATATTGTTTTTCTTCTTGTAATCCTGAATTTTCTTTTCGGTTTCGTTCAGCTCGTCAAGTAATACTGTAATTCGGCCGTCAACAAAATCAATCGTCTTTTCGCCTTTCTCCCTGTCATAGTTCACTACATCCTTGTTGTATTCATCTATTAACGTATTAATCATGTCTTTACCCCTGCTTTTCACATGATCGGAACAGGATATTTCAAGGATATTCGAGGCTTTGGAAATGTCTTCTACAACAAGATTTTTATTCAGCTCTTCCGCCATCCAGCTTGAAGGCACGCATCTAATTTTCAACTTAAATGACTGATTAGCAGAGCCATCATTGTCGAAATCAAGTGTAAACTCGTCGGCGCCTGCTTTAATGACCGCCGGCAGGGATTGAAAGTTGAACGTATTCTTGTACCCGTCCGGGATGCTTTTAACCTTGACTTTGATGTTTCCCGGCTCGACGGAAACCGTAAAACGATACTCTTCATCAAGGTTTGCCATTGTCGCCGAATCAACCGACAGCTTTAGGGGTGCTTCGTTGTACATTTTATAAAACGAATAAGGTCTTGAATATATGATATTTATCCCCAAACGGTTTATCATTTGCCTTAACATCCGGTTTGATGTCATTATTCCCATCTCGTCTTCTATACTGATAGTCCCGCCGCCGGTGCTGATTCCGAAAGACTTCATCAATCCCGCAACTTCGCCCATCGGCATACCCGCGATGCTTGATTTTTCCTCTTCCTGAAGCAACACGCTCGCTTTAAACTGATATGTACGCGGCATCAGCTTAAGGTACAGAATAGCAGGAATAAACGACAGGATAAACACGACTACAAACAGCTTCCAGTGATGTAAATACTTGACTATTATGCTTTTAATGCTTATATTTTCTTTATTGGTTTCCATATTGACTAATTATAAATTTTGCCCCCTGAGTGTCAGGAACAAGGATGTTATTATTGAGACCGCCGAAATCACTACCGACGCAAGAGTGAGCCTTATGCTGTTTTCCGCCGTATAGACAGTGTTCTTTTTCTGGGCTTCGTTCGGCGCCACATAGACCATGTCGTTCTGCTGGAGATAGTAATACGGCGACGAGAAAATCGCAGGATCGGTGAGATCTATGCGGATGTGCTCCTTCTCGCCATCATTGTCCCTTATCAGGAGTACGTTTTTACGGTCTGCCATAACCGTAACATCGCCTGCAAGAGCTATCAAATCAAGTATCGAGAGACGCGGGGTCTTGATTTTGAACACATTAGCCGTTTTCACTTCCCCGAAAATGCCGACCTTGAAGTTCGCTATCTGAAGGCTCACGACAGCCTGCGGAGCTGATTTACGGATTTCTTCCTGCAAAAACTTAATGCTCTCATTTATAGACATTCCCGCTACATGGATGCGACCTAATACAGGAAAATAGATATATCCCTCATCATCAACCAAATAAGTAAATAAATTTTGTGTAGTAGCCTGAATACCAATAGCATCTTCTCCCGGTTCATAATAGCCGTAAGGAGGCGGCGAAAATGGAATGACAGATTCCCTGTCAGGCGACGTAACGGTGATAATCAAAGCATCATCAATACATATTCTTGGCACATATTTTTGAGTCATCGCTTCTTTCTGTTCCGCCGTAAGGCTCTCAATGCCCTGAAAAAGAGTTACATTCTTCGGGGCGCTGCATGAACACAGCAGATAAATCAAAAATGTTAAGGACAAAAATTTTTTCTTCATAAAAAATAAAAAAGTTGGTTTTCAATCTTAAACGCAACAACTAAGCGTTTATTTTGTTTAATTAGTTTTTTTGTCGCGTGGAAACAGCCTGCCATGAAAAACAAAGTCTAATCAAGCTTCAGTACTGCCAAAAACGCCTTTTGGGGCACTTCAACGGTGCCGATTTGCTTCATACGCTTCTTGCCTTCCTTCTGTTTTTCAAGCAGTTTGCGCTTACGGGTTATGTCACCGCCGTAGCACTTGGCCGTAACATCCTTACGCACAGCCTTTATCGTCTCGCGGGCAATTATTTTCGCGCCGATAGCGGCCTGTACTGCAACATCAAACTGCTGGCGCGGTATTAACTCCTTCAGTTTCTCGCACATACGCCGCCCGAACGACACGCTGTTGTCAAAATGCGTCAGGGTTGAAAGTGCATCAACAGGCTCGCCGTTGAGCAGGATATCCAACTTAACTAACTTGCCCGGACGATAGTCGTGGAGATGATAGTCGAACGAAGCATAACCTTTGGAAATGCTTTTCAGTTTGTCGTAAAAATCTATAACTATCTCACCAAGAGGCATATCATAAATTATTTCTATTCGATTACCGGTGATATATTCCTGTTTGACAAGGATGCCGCGCTTGCCGAGGCAAAGCGTCATAATAGGCCCGATGTAGGTAGTCTGCGTGATGACCGACGCGCGGATATACGGCTCTTCAATGTGGTCTATCAGCGTCGGATCGGGCAGCCCGCCCGGATTATGGACTTCCGTACAGTTGCCTTTCTTGTCGTAAACCTTGTAGGAAACGTTCGGGACGGTCGTAATCACATCCATATTGAACTCACGGTCAAGGCGTTCCTGAATTATTTCCATGTGAAGCAGCCCAAGGAAACCGCAACGGAAACCGAAACCGAGCGCTACTGAGCTTTCCGGCTGGAAGGTCAGCGAAGCATCGTTGAGTTGCAGTTTTTCGAGTGAAGCCCTGAGGTTTTCAAACTCCTCAGGATCAATAGGATAGACGCCTGCAAAAACCATCGGCTTCACTTCCTCAAAGCCCGCAATTGCCTCTAAAGCAGGTTTTTTCACATGCGTAATCGTATCCCCTACCCTAACCTCTTTTGAGGCTTTTATGCCGGAGATTATATACCCCACATCGCCCGTACGCACTTCGTTCCGGGGGCTCATCTCAAGTTTAAGCACCCCAACCTCGTCGGCGTCGTATTCCTTTTCAGTTGCGATGAATTTTACTAAGTCGCCCTTGTGAATAACACCGTTAACTACCTTAAAATAAGCTATTATGCCACGAAACGGATTGAAAACGGAGTCAAAAATCAGGCATTGAAGCGGCGCGTCGGGATCGCCTTGCGGGGGCGGTATGCGCTGCACTATGGCATCAAGTATCTCATTTACGCCTTCGCCGGTTTTGCCGCTGGCGCGTATAATCTCTTCACGCTTGCATCCGAGCAGTTCAACTATCTGATCTTCAACTTCTTCCGGCATGGCGCTCGGCAGGTCTATCTTGTTAATTACGGGGATTATTTCGAGATCATTTTCAATTGCCATGTAGAGGTTGGAAATAGTCTGCGCCTGAATGCCCTGTGCGGCGTCAACAATCAGCAAAGCCCCCTCGCAGGCAGCGATAGAACGCGATACCTCGTATGAAAAATCCACATGTCCCGGAGTGTCTATGAGGTTGAGAATGAAGAGCTTTTCCCCATCAGGAGTTGAGCCTGTCCCATCCTCCCCACTTAGGGGAGACAGAGTGGGACTTTTATACTCCATCTGAATAGCATGGCTCTTGATAGTAATCCCCCGTTCGCGCTCAAGCTCCATATCGTCGAGCACCTGTTCCTGCATATTTTTCGCGTCCACAGTGTGGGTATATTCAAGCAACCTGTCCGCCAGAGTGCTCTTGCCGTGATCTATATGAGCTATGATGCAAAAATTGCGTATATTGTTCATCCTTTTTATGCTGTTTCAGGGTGCAAAATTAACAAAAATCCGTAAAATATCAAAGATTTCAACTATATTTGCAGGTGAAAAAACGTTTCTAATAAACCATATTTCATTGATGAATAGACTGTTATTATGTCTTTCACTATCTGTTTTAACGTGCACTTCCATGCTGTCGCAGGAAGTCAAGCAGCTTGTGCCTGATGGTGAGACAATTAAAGTAATCGGTAGTCTGTACAGCGTTGATTATGATACGGATACCGCTTCGATTTCGGAAACCAAAAACACCCGGTTTGAGGTTTTTGACGGCTTGCTCAATACGTTTTTTTCATCGTGGGAGCGCTCATATACGTGGGTTGGCCTTGATTTGGGCGCACAATATGTAATCACAAAAATCGCATACTGTCCGCGCCGGCACAATCCGGACAGGCTTCAGCTCGGAGTGTTTGAAGGGGCTAACCAACCCGATTTCGGCGACGCCGTGCCGTTATTCATAATAAAAGATGTTCCGGAGGAAAACGTCATGACCGAACAGGTCGTCATCAATACGCGCGGTTACAGATATGTCCGGTATGTCAGTCCGAGCGAAAAACGCTGCAATATCGCAGAAATCGCCTTTTTCGGCTATCAAGGGGTAGGCAACGAAACCAATCTGTTTCAAACGACAAATATTCCGGACGTCATAATTCACACCGAAAACGCCGAAGAAGTAACATCCAAAGAGACTTATATCAAGGGAATTATCTCGTTTATTTCCGATGACGGCACGAATTTTTACCGCGACAGTCTTGAAATCAAGGGCAGGGGCAACGCCAGCTGGACATTCCCGAAAAAACCGTACAGGCTGAAACTGAATACTTCAACAAGGATTTTCGACCTTCCGGCAAAGGCAAGAAACTGGACATTGATAAACAATTATGGAGATAAAACATTGATACGCAATGTGTTAGCTTTTGATATAAGCCGTCGTTTTGAAATGCCATATACGCCGGCCTGCAAACTTGTAAATGTTTACTTCAACGGCGAATACAAGGGTTGCTACCAGTTTTGCGACCACATAGACATCAGGCAATACAGGGTTGATATTGACGAAATACAACCTGCCGATACTGTCGGGGAAAACCTTACAGGCGGCTACCTTCTTGAAATGGACGCACGCGCAACGCAGGAAGAAATATATTACTATTCAAATTCGGCGCCGTTTGTAATAAAAAAGCCGGATTTTGAAGAAATGCTTGATCCCAACCATCCTTGCAGGTTGTATATCAAAGACATAACCGACAAATTTGTAAACAACGCATACAGCAGGAATCCTGTTTTCCGCAATTACCTTGATATCAACACTTTTATGAAACATTTCCTGATCAACGAACTGTCGGGAAACCCTGATTCTTACTGGAGTGTCTTTTATTACAAGAAAAGGAACGACGACAAACTGTACACCGGACCTGTATGGGATTTCGACCTTGCTTTTGAAAACGACAGAAGGATTTATCCCATAAACGACAAAGCCGACTGGGCATGGATTGTATCGGGAAGCATCGCCAATAGCGTTGTTAAAAATACCGTTTATAACATCACAAAAGCGCTTAACGATGACATCGCCCAACTGTGGATTCAAAAACGCAACGACGGAAGCATTACCGAAGAAAACTTCATGGCGGTCATTGACAGTTGCGTAGAGGAAATAGCTGAATCACAGACTCTTAACTTTATACGATGGAACATCCTGAACAAAAAAGTGCATTTGAATTTTCAGGCGCTCGGCAGTTACGAAGCGGAGATTGATGTTGTCAGGGAGTATATCCGCGAGCGAATAAGGTGGATTGACAGGAAGACCGGATTTGATTCTTCCAACGAACAGGTAAACCGTCGGAATATCAAGTTGTGGTCGCAAAACTCGCGTATCAATATCGAAGGTATTGACCGTCCGGTGTTAATTGAGATGACGGATATCACAGGCCGGACGCTCGGCAGCATAGCCGCTGACGGGAATATTTCCGTCCCGTGCAAACGGGGATTCATGATAATCCGCATATCCGACAGGCGCAACAGCAGTCTACAAGGCGGTTTTGACGATTCTAAAGTGTATAAAATATTCAATTTCTGATTGATGAAAGATTTTTTTTCGTACCTTTGGCATGAAATTTGACATACAAGAGACATAATGACAACAACAGATATACACGCATTATATTCAAAAGCGACGATTGCGCTTGATAAAAGCGAACTTAAGAACACATTCGACATCCTCACGAAGATGCTGGCGGATGCGCACGACTATACTTTCACGACCCGATTGGAAAACATGCAGGAGACATACCACAGGATGCTTTTTTATTTTTCAAAAGGCGTCAAAGATGAGAAACGGAGCGAAATTCGCCTCAACCTGAAGGAAGAAGTCTATGAATTAGCCGATGAAATAAAGCAAAAACTGCTCACAAACGAATCAGTATCAATATATTACTCCACAAAACGCACTCTCGGCCGGCACTCGGACAATATCATCAAATTAGTTGATATTCTGCGTGTTGCAACATCGCATGAAGAAGAAAACAAGCTATGGGCGGCGCTCAACCAACTGTTCAAACTGATATGGACATCGGACAAACTGACAGTTGAAGAATATGCCGTGCTGCATGAATTATTGTCAGAAAAAGCGCCAAAAACTGACAAAAGGTTAGCCGAAATAAAGTCGGTTATCAACTGCCAGATAGTGTCCGCGCTGGTATTGGCGCTTCAAGCCATGTTCGACCGCCAAAAGATTTTTTTGCTCTTTGACGCCACTGCAAATGCCGACCATGAGGTCAATATCCGCGCTTTGACAGGGGTGCTGCTGACTCTGTTTACTTATTGCAAACGCATTGAATGTCAAAAAGATATAACTCACCGCATAGACGCACTTGCCGAGACGCCCGATTTCGTTAAAACGGTGAGTATTATAGTGCAAAAATTCCTCTTATCCCGTCAGACAGAGAAGATTACGCATAAACTGAAAAACGAGCTGTTACCAGAGATGCTGAAACTGCACCCCAAATACAACTCCGACCAGCCGATACGCTTCATCACGCCTGAAGATTTTGAAGCCGACGCTAACCCCGAATGGCTTGATAAACTGTCGAAAAGCGACCTTCACAGCAAGATGGAGGAACTTCAAGAGATGCAGGAAGAAGGCGCCGATGTGATGCACTTTTCGTTTATTAACCTCAAGCACTTTCCTTTCTTCAACGAGATCGGCAACTGGTTTTTGCCGTTCAACAAGTGCCTGCCGTTTTTTGCCGGCGATGAGGACTTGCTTAAAACGCTCGAAATGATAACCGGAGTAGGTTTTTTGTGCAACTCCGACATGTATTCGTTTTTCTTGAGTTTGAAGCATCTGTCTGAAGATGAACGCACTAAAATATCCAGTCAGCTTGAAGAACAGATAGGGCAACTCAAAGAACAGAAAAAATCGGAAATACAGACACGGTTTAACAAATCGGAAATCATTACAGGTCAGTATGTTCAAGACCTTTACCGCTTCTACAAACTGTTTCAGCGGAAGTCCGAATTTGATGATATTTTCCAATATAACCTTGATTTTCAGAACATGACGGTGTTGATGAACGCATTTTCCGACACTGAAACGCTGCGTAACCTCGCCGAGCTGTACTTGCGAAAAGACTACTACGAGAGCGCTTTGGAGATGTTCGAGAGGCTTAATTATGACAGTCCCGAACCCGACGAGGTATTGCTGCAAAAAATGGGTTTTTGCCATCAGATGGTCGGCCGGCATCAATTTGCACTTGAGGAATACCTTAAAGCTGAGCTGATTAACCCCAACAGCAAATGGCTTTTACGCCGTATTGCACAATGTTACCGCTCGCTGAAAGAATATGACAAAGCCCTTGAATATTACTTCAGGTTTGAGAAAATCGAACCGGAAAACATATCCGTTTTGCTTGGGATTGGCGCCTGCTACCTCGACAAACAGGATTTTGACGAAGCGCTTAAATACTATTTCAAGGCTGATTATTTGGAACAAAAGACGCATAAGGCATGGCGTCCGGTTGCGTGGTGCTCGTTTGTAACGGGCAAAATTGAGCAGGCGCAGAAATATTATCAAAAAGTGTTATCTCATTCGCCTGATTATCAAGACTATATGAATGCCGGACATGTGGAATGGGCTTTACAAAACAACGAAACGGCTATCGAATACTACAAAGAATCCATCAAGCTATACACCAAGGACGACGAGCAGTTCAGGAAAGAATTCAAGCGCGACTTGCCGTATCTCATCGCGGCGCACATAGACATCGGAGGAATCCAAATGATGATAGACGAAGCTACGTATCAGCTTAGTTCTTAATTATTTTCGTGAAACTGTTGTGAGATTGTTTCGTCGTTTTTGAGCCTTGTTTGCAGCAAATCAAATAACTTCTTCTGAAGCACAGTATGCTCATTGTCTTCTCCGACATTCGATTTGAACAGTTCGTATGATTGTTCGGCTAACGAGACGGCGCCGCCTATATCGCCTGTCATTTCGCTGCATACGGCAAGGTTTGACAGCAGTTTAGCCTTTTGTTCCCATTTGGTTGTTTTTTGCAATATGGCATTCCATTCTTCCGCAGCTTCCGACCATTTTTCAGCCGACGCATACACCGATGCCCGTTTCCATGCCGACATCGGACTTGTATAGTAGTATCTCTTACTGTCAATCCAGTATGGGACAAACCATTTTCGCGCCTTGTCGCCCATATAATCCGCCAACAGATGAGTGGCATACTTGAGGTTTTCCAAAAGATATTGCGGCGAATCATCATCAAGTACGAACTCAAAGTCATAATCCCACCTCAATGTATCGGTCTGCGTTACATCCGACGGCTTTTCCTGATTGTTCCACAGTGCTTTTAACTCTATATGAATAATTGCCATGATGTTATCCCCCATCAACGAATTAAAGCGGTTATCATCATAATAGACTGTGTTACAAACAAATTTGTCTATTGAAATCAACGCATCAACATTATATTTTTCACATAAATGTCTGATTTCGTACTTATTAAAAGGTTCGGCGACATAATACCGCGAGTCGCGTCTAATGGTATCCAAACATATCAAAACATCCTCAAAGACAGGCGATTCGGCTAATGCACCCGCAAGCGCCTGATAAAAATCGTAACAAAGGCTGTCGGACGGCAATTTTATCATCTTACTTTCTCCTGCTTTATTAATGTAAAGATGCCCTACGCTGTCGGGTTGTTGCACCGTATTGTCTATAATCATCACTTTTTCAACACTTTCGGGAAAAGTAATTGCAGCAGGCATGAGCGTTTGCATTTCCACCATACGGATTGACGAACAGGACGACAAAATCCCGACAAGGACTAACCCTGACAAGGTTAAAAACCTTGTCAGGGCAGCAACAATCCTTAAATTTCCAGTCCGCACCATTTTAATTCTTAATTCCTAAATCTTAATTCGCTTAAGCGTAGTCGCATATAGCTTTGAAGTACCCGATAGATTCGGCAATGCCGAGAAACGGGTCTTTCATGTCCTTTTCGTATTCGAGGCTGACCTTACCGGTGTATTTGTACTTGCGCAACGCCTTGACGATGGAGATGAAATCTATCTTTCCGCGACCTAATTCTATACCGTGTCCCGCCTTGGTGGAATCGGTAACGTCCTTGAGGTGGATGTCGAAAACTCGCGTGTGATATTTTATGAAGTCGTCGGTCGGATCAGCGCCGTTGCGAAGGTCGTGTCCGAGGTCAAGGCACATTCCGATGCGCGGGTCTAAGTCTTTGGTATGATTCCAGACATCGGTTGCGTCGGGAAACTTTTCGGGCATGTCGGGTCCGTGCAGGTGGATGGCGTAATGGAAATCGTACTCCTTAACTTTCTTGTCCACGTATGGCAGCAAGGCATGAAGCGGAACGCCCACTATCAGTTTGACGCCTACACGCTTGGCATACTCAAAGGCGCGGTCAACCTCGCCTTCGTTGTTCATGTAGATAGGACCTACGGCATAACCGGTTACGTTGTACTCGGCGCACTTGGCGTGGAACGCCTTGATTTGATCCTCATCTGCGGTTAAAGGGAGATGGAAATCCTTGATACACAGGTTTCGGACATCTAAGCGTTGCAGCGTTTTGAGGGTCGTCTCAAGGTCGAAGTTCACGAATGTAAAACCTGCCATTCCTATTTGGAACGGGTTTACTGCGGGAGCTTTTTTGGGCTTCGGACCTGCCGTAGCCATTAGTTCGGACGTCTCATTGACGCCGTACTCTGCTTTTGCCATCAACGGGGCGGCTCCGGCAAGAGCGGCGCCCGCAAGGCTTCTCTTTAAAAATTCTCTTCTGTTTGTCATAATTCACTTGGGGTTAGGGGTTTATAGTTTATTTCTTATAGTTTATAGTTTTATTTCTTATTTCTTATTT
>JAISTJ010000091.1 GCA_031272655.1 Tannerella sp. | reverse complement strand
GCTAAGCAGGTTTCCCGCAGCGCCGGTACCACGCCCGCCACAGCCTATCAGCCCGACTTTCAGGTTCTTGCCTTCGGGCGCCTTGTCGAGCAACGGCGGCAGGTTCAACTCCTCGTTCGATAACAGTCGCATCCAAGCAGTTTTCTTGTCCGAACAACTGCTAAGCAACGGCATACCACCAGCCAGCGTGGTAGTTCCAAGTAATGCCGTCGTAGATAAGAAACTCCTTCTTTTCATGATGTTGTGATAATTAATTGTTATAAAATTATGCTACAAAAGTAACAAAAAAAAATTATTTTTTCTTGAAATCAATAGCTTTTTAAAAATTTTGAATATCTTTGCGTCCATGTTCGCAAAAACTATACATAAATCAAACTCCAACATTGCCGGGGGCAGTATCACTGCTTGCGTAGATAACTGCGTGATTATCAGGCATTTACCCCCCTCCCCCACACAATATGTAAATAATTGTTTATCAGCTAATTATAACATACAGGCTGTTGCAACCGTTACTAAGCGGTCGTGCAACAGCCTGTTTTTATTTTAATTCCAGTAATATGAAGAAATACATTAACACATTGACTGTCATGTCGCTCGCGGTAGCGATGCTGTTAGTATCCTGCAGCAAGAACGGCGACGATCCGTCAGAAGAGACCAAAGACCCGGAACAGCCGGTCGCTACTTATTATTTCGATTTCAAGTACAACGGAACGGCATACATCATTGCCGGCGACGAGACCTGCATTTTCACGCGGCGTGGCGAAGACTATATCGTTATGACAGGCTCCGACGCTGTTAAAAAAACAGCGATCACCGTCAGTATCACGTTAAAAGCCCAATCCGGCGTAGCGCTTGACATCTACGCCTCATCGCCTTATGTTACGCCAAACATCAGCATTCTCTTTACAGAGGGAGACACGCTGGCGGAAGAAAATTTCCATACCGACGACATCACCCAGGCTGGTAAAATCGGCAAACTGACCTTTACGGAAGTTACGGACGAAAGGCTTACAGGTACATTTTCGTGCCGCACAACCAATGGCGAAATCACTGACGGCAAGTTTGTCGTAAAGGCAAAAAAATACTAATATACAGATAATTAAATGATTATGAAATACAAGATATTATTATTGGCAGCCCTGATAATCCCTGCAATGACATTGCAAGCAGGGAATGTGTCCGTAAACAGGGCATTACGGACGGCTGAAAACTGTTTCCACCGGTTTGAAACAATTTCACTTCGCAACGGCGGCAAAGACCGCAGTTTGAAACTTGCATACACGGCAAAGCCCGAAAGCGTAACATTGCGCTCATCGGCAGGTGAAACAGCTTATTATTATGTATTTAACTTTGCCGACAGTAGCGGTTTCATCATCATCTCAGGCGACGATCGCGCATATCCCGTGCTCGGATATTCGTTTCGGGGCGCTTTTGACCGCAAGACCGCCCCACCGGTATTCCTGCTCTGGCTGCAAAACTATGAAAACGAAATTTCTGCGATTGTCCGCAATAATCCCGATTTGCCTGTCAATCCGCAATGGGAACGGTTCGACTCCGGAAACCTGTCCCTGCGACAGGCAGCAGGTCCACTCGGCACAGCCGAATGGGACCAGTTTGAACCCTATAACCTGATGTGCCCGAAAGTCGGTGGCAACCGCACCGTTACAGGCAGTGTAGCAACAGCGATGGCTATCCTGATGAAATATAATGCCGACCATGGCTTCGCAGCTGTTGGTACGGGCAGTCACAGTTATGTATGGAACGGGCAAACGCTGAAAGTTGATTTTGGCACATACGACTGGGCAAACATGCCGAATACCACTTCCGAAATCAGAACGGAAACACAGCGTAATGCCGTTTCCAAACTGATGTACCACTGCGGCGTTAGCATCGAAGCCTCATACAGGACAGGCGCTACAAGTACCAATCCGTCCAATGTGGCATTATCACTCGTAACGTTCTTCGGATATGATGCAAGAACGGAATACATATACAAATCACAGTTTACCGATTCCGAATGGGAAACCATGTTAAAGGCCGAAATTGATGCTAAGCGTCCTGTCATTTACCGCGGAGCCGGAGATGTTGGCGGCCACGCTTTCATTTGTGAAGGATACACCGATAATGGAGAATATACGTTCAATTGGGGCTGGAGCGGCTACTGTAACGGCAATTTCCGCCTTACAGCGCTAAATCCTGGCGGAATAGGCTATATGGACGGACAAGGCATGATAATCGGCTCCCGCGAAGCAGAAATCAAAGCAGAAGAGGTGTCTCAGTTGCGGCTCACATACTCTAATACCAATACAAGCAAAGGTCTGGTAAAAGATGTTCCTAATGTTGTTCAAAACCAGCCGTTTACCATGGCGTCATGTGAAATCGCCAATACTTCTTACGACCCGTTCAAAGGCCTGATTGCAGTAGCGCTGACTGACTCCTCAGGGAAGGTAAAAGAGATACTCGGCCAGTCATCACTTGAACTGCAACCCTGCGAACAATCTGCCTCCCTGACCTTTAACAACTGCACGGTAACCCAGACGCTCTCCCCAACCGACCAGTTGCGTATGGTAACTTCTACCGATAAAGAGACTACATGGAAACCGGTGCACGGCTCTACCGGAATCACTGATTGCCTGCCGGTTACGTCGCATATAGCAGTTACGTCCGTTTTGCTCAACGCAAGCGAAAAGACATTGACCGAAGGTGGGAGTTACCAATTCACAGCCACCGTCAAGCCGGACAATGCTACCGACAAATCCCTCTCGTGGTCGTCGTCCGATCCGGCAGTCGCAAGCGTTGATCACACAGGGTTAGTAACAGCTAAGTCAGCAGGAGATGCTACCATCACAGTTACAACAACCGACGGCGGCAAAACTGCAGACTGTGTTGTTACGGTCAAATCTGCTGTTGTGCGGGTTACGGGAGTAACACTGAACAAGACTTCCGGTAAATTGGCAATAGACGAGAATTTACAACTCATTGCCACCGTCAAGCCCGACAATGCAAGTAATAAGGAAGTCCGGTGGACATCATCCGATTCTACCATTGCAAGCGTTGATTCTACCGGCTTGGTAACCGCTAACTTAGTCGGTAATGCCACAATCACCGCCACAACCGTTGACGGCAGCAAAAAAGCGACCTGCACTATTATGGTAACACTTCCTGCTATCCCGACCAATGGTTTAGTGGCATATTTCCCCTTCAACGGAAATGCCAACGATGCAAGCGGCAATGGCAACCACGGCACTGTCCACGGCGCCACCCTCACTACCGATCGATTCGGTAAAGCAAATAATGCGTATTACTTTGACGGAAACAGCGCTTATATTGATGGAAGTTTCAAAAATAATCTGGCAAGATTTACTATAACGCTATGGTTTAATGTTGCAAGTGTTCCTCCGAAAGGTGAAGCTCTGATGATGATGGGAGTTATTTGTCAATTAACCGGTGTTGCATCATCTGAAGTATCAATAGTCGTCTGGCCATGGGAAGATGGTGTTGGATCTTATAGTAGTATCTATGGAACAGTAGCTACTTGTTGTTACAGTCCAAATAATTTATGGTATTTTGCTGTTTTAAAATGTAGCACTTCTTATAATGATGAACATCTTAGCTATATGGGTCATACCGAAGGTGGTGCCTATTATTCTTGGTTACAGATAGAATCATTATTTAGTAATTATATTTTCGGCAAACCCAAATATGATCCAGACAGACGTTTGCTGCCGGCTCACGGTTCAATAGACGACGTTCTCATTTATAACCGCCTCTTGAACGACGATGAGATTGATGCATTGTTTGCGCGGAACACTCTCCGCACTGCCGAAAGCGCAGGTGAAAAAGCAACAGACTTGGAAGAAACTCCACAGTCCGATATCCAAGCCCGTATTAGTGATGGCAAGCTCTACGTCAACAGTCCTGTGGCTGAACGTATAACACTTTATTCCGTAAGTGGCAGCGTTATGTATTCAGCCGACAAGCCTGTCGGTACCTACACTTTCGACGTCAGCGGTCTGCCTCGCGGCATCTTCATACTCCGCACTTCTACCGGCTCTGCCGCCAAAGTAATCAGGTAAACAATAGCGGCGAAGAGTAAATTATTTTCAACCGGCAAATGCAATTTTAAGAAATAAAAAAGATTTATTTTCAAAAAAAATTTGTACCTTTCGGGCGTTTTTCTAACATAAAATAAATTGATATGAAGAGAATTAGAATTATTTCAGTAGTTGCTCTGTGTGGGTTGTTGGTATTGTCCGGCTGTGGTATGAGTAATACGGCAAAAGGTACGGTTATCGGCGCAGGCGCCGGTGCGGCAACAGGAGCGGCAGTCGGGGGAATAGCCGGCAAAAGTGCTAAAAGTACTGCAATAGGTGCAGCTGTAGGAGGTGTTGTAGGCGCCGGAGTAGGTCTTATTATCGGAAAGAAAATGGACAAACAGAAGAAGGAACTTGAGCAAGTGTTACCGGAAGATACTCAGGTTGAGGTAATTGAAGAAGAAGGGCAGGCGCCCGCTTTGAAAGTTACCTTCGATTCGGGTATTCTTTTCGCCACCAATTCAAGCACCGTCAGCGACGCCTCTAAATCAGCGCTTCGCAAGTTTGCCGCCAACCTTCAGACAAATCCCGATACCGACCTGAAGATAGTCGGTCATACGGACAATACGGGAAAGGTTGATTATAACCAAACGCTTTCCGAGAAGCGCGCCAAAAGCGTTTACGACTATCTGCTGTCGGAAGGAGTAAGCAGCAAACGTATGGAATATGAGGGAAAAGGCATTCATGAACCGGTAGCCGATAACAGTACCGCCGAAGGACGATCCAAGAATCGCCGCGTCGAGATACTGATTTTAGCTAACGACAAGATGCTCCAAGACGCTCATAATGAAGCAAATAGCGGAAAGTGAGACATCGCCTTCGCAAAGCGTGAAGCAGTCCGGTGAATCCGGATTGCTTCACCTCTTTCGCAAAGACGGGACAACGAAGCCCCGTCCGGTGATGCTTGCACCGATGGAAGATGTTACCGATATATCTTTCAGGCTGATGTGCAAGCAGTTCGGGGCGGATATGGTTTATACCGAATTTGTTTCGGCTGATGCGCTTATAAGACACATCAGCAAGACAAAAGAGAAGTTGCGGATCTCGGACGAAGAGAGACCCGTAGCGGTGCAGATTTATGGCAAAGACGTTGATACAATGCGTGAAGCGGCAATTATTTGCGAAGAAGCGCATCCCGACGTCTTGGATATAAATTTTGGCTGTCCCGTAAAAAAAATAGCGTCAAAAGGAGCGGGCGCGGGATTGCTGCGAAATATACCGCTGATGCTTGAAATAACGCGCGAAGTGGTAAAGGCGGTGAACATTCCCGTTACGGTGAAAACCCGTCTCGGATGGGATTGTAATAATCTGATAATAAGAGAATTAGCCGAACAACTGCAAGATTGCGGCATAGCCGGCCTGACTGTCCATGGGCGCACGCGATCGCAGATGTACACCGGTGAAGCCGACTGGACGCTTATCGGCGAAGTCAAAAACAACCCCCGCATACACATCCCGATAATCGGTAACGGCGACATCACCACGCCCGAACGATGCAAAGAATGTTTTGACAGGTATGGCGTTGACGGGGTAATGATAGGACGCGCAAGCATCGGCAGGCCATGGATTTTCCGCGAGGTGAAGCATTACTTGCAAACCGGCGAACCGGCGCCCCACGAGCCATTCGATTGGTATCTTGACATCCTGAAAAAGCAGGTGTTACAAAGTGTAGAGCGGTTGGACGAACATCGCGGGATATTGCATATCCGTCGCCATCTTGCCGTAACTCCCTTATTCAAAGGCATTCCCGATTTCCGCCCGACACGTGTTGCCATGCTCAGGGCTGAAACTGTTGATGAACTGTTCGGGATAATGGATTCCGTCAGGCGATAAGAAGGTCTTCTGCTACCTGACGGGTTATTCCGTCGCCTTTATGGAGGTAAGTGAGGATAGCGAGGGCGAAATCGAAGACGAAGCCAGGTCCTTTGCCGGTAATGATGTTGCCGTCAGTAACTGCGGGCGCGTCCGTCAGGATGGCGCCTTTCAGCTCCGGCTCAATGCCCGGATAGCATGTCGCTTTTTTACCCTTAAGCAGTCCGAGATCGCCGAAAACGCGCGGTGCGGCGCAGATAGCGGCTATCAGTCTGCCCGAGTTGTAAAAATCGGTAACCGCCTCGCGGACAACCGGATGCTCTTTCAACATCAGGCTGCCGGGACCGCCGCCGGGCAGGACTATTGCGTCATAAAAGGATAAATCAACGTCTTCAAGCAAGTCTTCCGCGCGTACATATATATTATGTGCGCCGATAACTGTCGGACTGCCTGTAACCGATGCTATCAGGGTTTTTATCATACCGCGACGAAGAACGTCAATTGTGCCAATCGCTTCGGTTTCTTCAAAGCCGGTGGCGAGTAAAACGAGAGCTTTCATTTTGTTTGGAGTTTTGGGGTTTGGAGTTTTGAGTTTTGAAGTTTGAAGTTTGATGTTATTGACAACTGACCACTATTCACTATTCACTGTACAAAACGATAGTTGTAAGTTATCGTACCGTTCTGATTATTAGTACCTTGAATCTTATTGAACTTGGCTCGGCGAGCGGCGTCAAGGGCACTTTTGCGGAGGCGCGAGTCGTCAATATTGGTGCCGCGTCCGATAACGGCATTTGTAACATTGCCATTCGGGTCAACGGTGATGTTGATGACTATTTTCCCTTCCTGCTGGCTGTTGAAGTCGGGACGCGGAAGACCGCCACTGCCGAGAGAGCGGCCATTGAGGTTGAAGCTTCCGAAGCCGCCGGTGCCTGTATTAGCGCCTGTATCGGAGTTTCCGAAAGGGCTGCCCTGATTGCCGGAGCCTTCCTGCTGGTCGCCTTGTTGAGCTTCCTGCGTTGAGCCTTGTCCGAACGCCTTGTCAGCCAGATTGCTGATATTTTCTTGCTGTTGCCGCTGTTCCTGCTGGCGGCGCAGGCGTTCGGCTTCAGCACGCCGGCGTTCTTCTTCCTCCTTGCGGACGTTTTCTTTAACTATCTTATCTTCAGTCTCTTTCTTCTTTTTGTCGGGAATTGCTACTGTTTCTTCCTGATCTTGGGTAAGAAGTTTTTCGTCCGTAGTTTTCGATTTCGGCTGAGGCTGTGGCGGGGGAATCTCTTTTTGCTGGACGGTAGTGGTATTGCGCGGCTCATAAGTCCCGACGGAAGCGAAAGACTCCCCGAAATTGACGAGGATGCCGCTGTCTTCATCTGGGACAATAGTGCTAAGCACTGTCAGGTAGAGGACTATCAACGCCACCACATGAATGACGATTGACACTGTCCATGCCCTGATGTTGTCATTATCGTTTTCGGGTTCCATAATCAGTTGTTTCTTTGCGGTCTCGTGGCGAGAACCATCTTAAACTTGTTTTTATTAGCGATGTTGAGCACCTTGACTATTTCGCGGTAAGGCACCGATTCATCGGCGTAGAGGGCGACAAACATTTCAGGTTCCTGAGTGTAACGTTCTTGCAGAAAGGCTGTTATGTCGTCGAAAGCCACCTGTTTTTCCCGCTGGTTGCCGTAAGCCACATAATAATTGAGATTTTTATCTATGGTAACGCGCGAGAGCGGTTTGGCGGCGGTCTGTTTCTGCGATTGCGGCAGCGTAACCTTTATAGCGTTAGGCACTACCACCGTAGAAGTAACCATGAAGAAGATCAGCAGCAGAAAGATGATGTCGGTCATTGACGCCATGCTGAAGTTCGGATTTATTTTGACTTTTCTTTTAAGAGCCATGATTATCAATTAGTTAGCAGGTTCATTGAGCAGGTCCATAAATTCCATAGTGCGGGATTCGAGGTTGTTGATAACGCCGTCCACCTGCGCCACGAGATAGTTGTAGCCGAAGAGGGTGATGATACCGACGACAAGCCCGCCTACGGTAGTAACGAGAGCCTCATAGATACCGCCGGAGAGGAGCGTTACATCCACATTAGTGCCGGCATTAGCCATATCGAAAAATGCGCGCACCATACCCGTAACAGTTCCGAGGAAGCCAATCATCGGGGCGCCCGCCGCAATGGTGGCAAGTATCGGGAAACCCTTCTCAAGCTTGGCAACCTCAATATTACCAACGTTTTCAATCGCTACAAGAACATCGTTCATAGGACGTCCGAGCCGCGAGATGCCTTTTTCAATCATGCGGGCTGACGGGTTGCGGGTTTTGCGGCACAGGTTGATAGCCGAATCAATCTTCCCGTCATGGATGTAATCCTTGATACGGTTCATAAAACCTTCATCTTTTTTGTTGGCGCGACGGATAATCTGAAACCGCTGGACAAAGATGAAAAAAGCGATAATTGACAGAATAAGAAGCACTACCATGATCCAGCCGCCTTTAATGGCAAGGTCAAGGATATTGATATGAGCTTCGGTCGGCATCGTGTCAAGTGCCAGTTGAGTGAGTTCGGGAGGCGTCGTCGCCTGATTTCCTACAGCTTGTTGCAATAATAATAAAATATTCATATCTATTTAATAATTAGTGAATTATATTAACTCTCAAATCGTAACTCATCCTTATAGAGGGCGATCGTTTTTTCAAGGCCGAAATAGAGAGCGTCGCTTATAAGTGAATGACCTATAGAGACTTCCTCTATCCAAGGGATATTTTCTGCCAACCATCTCAGGTTTTGAAGGTTGAGGTCATGTCCGGCATTAACTCCAAGTCCGAGTTCTTTTGCCAAAGTAGCCGCTTCGACAAAGGGTTTGACGGCCTGCTCTTTCCCTTTCGGGAAGTTTTCGGCATACGGGCCGGTGTAGAGTTCGATGCGGTCGGCGCGCGTTTTGGCGGCTAACTCGATGTTTTGCAGGTCGGTACCCACAAAAAGCGAAGTCCTGATATGCCTTGACGTAAACAAATCCACTATCTCGACAAGGCTGTCGAAATGTGCCTTCACATCCCATCCCTCGTGAGAAGTAAGGTCGTCGGGCGCATCCGGTACAAGCGTAACCTGAGTCGGTTTCACCTGCAACACAAGATCCACAAAACTCCTCACAGGAAAGCCTTCTATGTTAAACTCGGTTTTTATGATCGGCTTAATATTGAAGACATCGCTATATTTAATATGCCGTCCGTCGGGACGCGGATGCACGGTAATGCCCTGTGCTCCAAATGATTCACAGTCAATCGCAACTTTCTTAACGTCAGGGATATCACCCCCGCGTGAATTACGTAACGTTGCTATTTTGTTGATGTTTACACTTAATTTTATCATCTGAAATTCTTTAATTTAAACTCTTTCTTTTAACTTTGCAGCCGAAAGGAGTACGCAAATATACAAGTATTTGTTGAAAAAACAGATTTTTTACTCAAAAAAGATATTAACAATATGAAAATTGGAGTTTTCGGAAGTGAATGCAGGGAAGATAAACTGCAAGTAATCAAGGGATTATTTTTCAAGTTGGAAAGTTTGGGCGCGGAAATTTTTATTGAGCCGTCGTTCGGAGCGTTCTTGTCGGAGGCGTTTGGGTATGCCCCGCCGGTAGCCGGAGTGATTGATTCGATAGTCCCAGACATAGCGTTGAGTGTCGGCGGCGACGGCACTTTTTTGCGGACAGCGCTTCAAATCAAAGACCGCCGTATCCCCATTCTTGGCATCAATACCGGACGGCTGGGGTTTTTGGCGGACGTGAGCAGCAAGCAGATAGATGAAACGCTTGACGAGCTGTTCCGCGGCGAGTACCGCATTGAGGAGCGCACGATGCTTGAGTTGCGCGACAATGAAGCGTCGTACGGCGGGTTCAACTTTGCACTCAACGAAATAGCTGTGCTTAAGCGGGATACGTCGTCCATGATAACTATTCACACCTTCCTCAACGACGACTACCTGACCTCTTACAAAGCAGACGGCCTTGTTATCGCCACCCCGACAGGCTCCACCGCCTACTCCATGTCGGTTGGCGGACCTATCCTCCTGCCGCAAAACCATAACTTCATCCTCAGTCCCGTCGCCCCCCATTCCCTGAATGTACGCCCAATTGTCATCCCAAATGACAGTGAAATTATGTTAAACGTCGAAAGTCGCACTAATTCCTTTCTTGTCTCATTAGACGGGCGTAATAAGGACTTTGAAGCCGGTAAAAGCCTGTATATCAGTAAATCCAAAATCACGACTTGCGTAATTAAGAGATTTAATCAGACTTTTCATCAAACTTTGAGGGAAAAATTAATGTGGGGCGTGGACGCCAGAAGTTAAATAAACTTAAAACCGAAAAAATATTTTCGAAAACGTTTGGTGGTTTAAAAAAAACGTTGTAATTTTGCACCGTGTTTTTCATGGTATTAGATTTAAGGTTAACATTAAGATTGTGGTTGTCGTGAGACAACCTTTTCTTTTTTTATACAGTCCCTATCCAAAATGACAAGTCCTAAACGGCAGAAAACAAAGGCATGAAAGAAGCAAGCGCATGAAACGCTGCTCCTGTAACGGAATCCCTGTTTAGCGCCGCTGGTTCGCCGGCATCACCGCTTTCGCAAATGCTCTGTACGATTGGGATGCTTCCCAAAAACGGAATATCAAGCTGTTCGGCAAGACGGGCGCAACCCCCTTTCCCAAATATAAAATACTTATTTTCAGGCAGTTCGGCAGGCGTAAACCATGCCATATTTTCCACCAGACCGATTATCGGCACATTGATTTTTGCACCGGTGAACATGCTGATACCTTTACGGGCGTCGGCAAGGGCTACTTCCTGCGGTGTGCTGACTATGATAGCTCCTGTTAGCGTAACGGTCTGAACGACAGTGAGATGTATATCGCTTGTGCCGGGAGGCAGGTCTATCAGCAGATAGTCGAGCGCGCCCCAGTTAGCTTCGCTTATCAACTGCCTGATAGCGTTGCTCGCCATCGCTCCGCGCCACACCACAGCGTCTTCCTTATTGACGAAAAAACCTATGGAAAGCAATTTAACCCCGTATTTTTCAACGGGTTGTATCAGTTCTTTATCCCCTGTTTTTTCGGCGAACGGGCGGGCGTCTTCTACTCCGAACATTTTAGGTTGCGACGGCCCGAAGATGTCTGCGTCGAGCAATCCGGTCTTGTATCCCATCTGCGCCAGGGCGACTGCGAGGTTGGCAGCGACGGTGCTTTTCCCGACCCCGCCTTTGCCGGATGCTATGGCTATGATATTTTTTACCTCCGGAAGCGGCTTTTCCGGCTTTGGACGTGTTTCCTGCCGCGCCATTGCGGTGATGTTGCCTTTGATTTCTATATCGGGCGAAATGTAAGTCAGCAGCGCCGATTCCGATGCTTTGATTATTGACTTGATAAACGGGTCGTTAGGTTTGTCAAACATCAGTGAGAATGAGACTTTTAAGCCGTCAATGCGGATGTCGTCGCAGACCATGCCCGCTTCCACAATGTTCTTGCACGTTCCCGGGTAACGCACTTTTTCGAGCGCTTCGAGTATTAATTTGGGGTATATTGTCATAGTTTTGTTCTGGATTGCTTCGTTTCTTGGCGTCTGCGACGATTATAACTTCTGTACGGGTCGGGTTCGATTTCTATTTCCGGCTCAACGATTGGGTCATTGTTGTTTAGTTTGAAACATAAATACTTGATATTCAAGCCTCTTTCGCGCCATTGCTGCTCATAGCAAGTTTGAATTGAAAGTATCGGGTCGGTAAACGATGAGTTATAAAGGTCGTCGGTGCATACCAACTCATTGAAACTGTTGGCCTTAATCAGCTCGCGAGTGTATGTAAATAGAAAATTACTGTCGGTTTTGAGGTGGATAAGTCCGCCGTCGGCGAGGAACTTCCGGTAGAGGGATACGAAACGCGCACCGGTGAGTCGTTTGTTCACTTTTTTCATCTGCGGGTCAGGGAAGGTGAGCCATATCTCCGACACTTCGTCTGCCGCGAAAAATGACGGCAGCAGCTCAATATTAGTGCGCAGGAAAGCAACGTTTGTTAATCCCGTTTCCAACGCTTCTTTGGCGCCGCTCCACATCCTTGCGCCTTTGATGTCTATGCCGATAAAGTTCTTATCCTTAAACAGTTGCGCTAAAGCGACGGCATATTCGCCTCGTCCGCATCCGAGTTCGAGTACAAGCGGATTATCGTTTCCAAACACCTTGCTACGCCATATCCCTTTCAACGGACAGCCACCCTGCGATTCCAAGACGGCGTAAGGGTACTGATACACGTTGGAAAACGTCGCCATTTCGTCAAACTTTTTCAGTTTATTCTTGCTCATGAAGTGCAAAATTACAAAAAAATCGCTTTCCAAACCGGATTTTTTTATAAGAAAATCTTATTTTTGCACTCTTTATAGATAGAAAGATAAACTATGTTGTTCTGAACCATGAACAGAGCTCTGTTAATATCGGAACAGTTGCTGCTTGACCTCAATGAAGGCGACAGACGGGCTTTCAGGATGTTTTACGATGTAACTTATCCGCTTGTTTGTCAGTATGTTAGACTGTTTATTGCTCAACCTGACGACTGCAAGGACGTAGTGTCGGAGGTTTTTTACCTTGTATGGAAAAACCGTGAAACTATGCTGACTGTCAGGGATATAAATTCGTGGCTGTTTACTATCTGCCGCAACGAAGCGTTTAAGATGCTGAAAAACAAAGCGAAGTTCAAGGTTGAATCAATTGACGACATGCCCGTTGAACTTGAAATAGCTGAAGATGAGGATTATATAGATGATGAGATGAGGGAGATTTATCGGAATGCCGTAAACGGTTTGCCCCCGCGCTGCAAGATGATATTTCTGCTGGCTAAAGAAGAAAACATGAAGTATAAGAAAATAGCTGAATTACTGAATATTACGGAAGGCACAGTAACGCAGCAGGTGAATATAGCAATAAAAAAAATTACAGAAACAGTACGTAAACGATATAACGATGGACGAGATAAAAATACAAAACGATAATATAAAAGATATTTGCGACGAGGTGTTAAGCGTGATCAACGCTGTAAGATTTCCCGATGTCGAGACGTTGTTAAACCGCGACAAAGAGGTGATTTACAGCCAATTAGATAAGCGAATAGCCGCTGACCTCGTTGCGCGGAAAAAAAGGAGTTTTTTTCTGAAAACGCTACCGGCTGCATGTCTATGTATGTTAATCGCCTGTGGGATTGCGTTTTTCGCTTATGCGATTGGCAAACAGACAGTTAAAGAAGAGCCTCAACAGGAGATAAGCCTTATGGAAGTAACTTCCCAGAAAGGGACCGTGAGCAAGTTCGCCCTTCCCGACAGCACGATTGTAACGCTTAACGGTGAATCGCGGCTGTCCTATCCGATGAAGTTCGGGAACAAACGCGATGTAAGCCTTACGGGCGAAGCGATTTTTGAGGTAGCTTCCGACCCTTTGCATTCTTTTATTGTTTCAACGAAAGAGTTTGTTATTCAGGCTGTTGGAACAAGGTTTGTTGTCAGGGCATACGACGAAGACATGAGGGCATTTGTTACCCTCGAAGAAGGAAGCGTAAATGCCATGCTAAAAGGCAGTTCCGCCAAAGATAATATCCTCCTTCAGCCGTCGCAACAGTTGGAGCTGAACAGGGAAACAGGCGCTTTAACCCGCCGAACGGTTGATACCCAGCTGTATTCATCATGGGCAGAAGGCATTTTGGATTTTAAAGACATGACTTTAAACGAGATAGCTAAAGTTCTTGAACGAAGGTTCAATATCAGGATAGTAATTTCGTCCGAAGCGCTGGGCAAAGTCTCGTACGGAGCGCAGTTCAAATACGGCGAGACTCCCGAACAGATACTTAAAACACTGTCTTACAGGCGAAACTGGAAATTTTCCAAACAAGATAATTATTACGAAATTGTTCAATTTAAACATTAATGCAAATGACACACAACAAGGAAGCCATTATTCATGGCGCAAAGTTCCGGAGATTCGTCCGGATTATGAGGGAATCCGTTCTCTTACTGATTGTTACGGCGTCGAACATGTTTGCGGCGGCGGATTACGCCGATTTAGTACATTTCGACTTAAAGTTGCCGAATGCTACTCTTGAAACGGTCTTTCGGGAGATTGAAAAGAACTCCGAGTTTTCAATCGTCTATCGAACGAGAGATGTGGATCTGACGGAGAAGGTGAGTGTGGACGTTAAAAACCAGACAGTTAACGTCATTCTTGATCAAATATTGAAGGGTCAGGGACTTCAGTATGAAATCAAAGGCAAACACATCATTCTATTTAAGCCCGAACCGGTGCAACTGCGTCAGGGCAAGCGCGTTACCGGAACGGTCAAAGACGCTTACGGTGAGCCTGTTTCGGGCGCTACCATCCGTGAAAAAGGCGCCGACAACGGCGACATAACCGACGCCGACGGCAACTTCGCAATAACCGTAGCCGAAAACGCCACGCTGATAGTAAGTTACATCGGCTATAAAACCCTCGAAATCAGCGTTTTAGATGGGGGGGGTAAACCATTAGTTATCACGTTGTTAGAAGACACGCAAGCATTGGAAGAGGTGGTTGTAATCGGTTATGGTACACAGCGAAAAGGCGAAGTAGCCAGCGCAATCACTACCGTGCGGGCGGAGAACTTCATCAAATATCCGTCTCCTGATGCTGCTAAAATGATACGCGGTCAGGTTGCCGGTTTGGCGGTGAACACACCCGATGCCAATCCTACATCATCATCTCAGTTGATGCTTCGCGGTATTACCACTCTACGGTCAAGTACCAGCCCGCTTATTCTTGTGGACGGTATCCCAAGTGACCTGATGACAGTATCACCAGACGACATTGCACAAATTGACGTGCTAAAAGATGGCTCTGCCGCAGCTATTTACGGAACTCGCGGTACCAACGGCGTAATCATCATCACGACAAAAAATGCAAAGGGCGAAATGCCTACAACAGTTGAAGTGAATGCTTACCTGTCAACACAGCAAATTACGCGCAAACTACCAATGATGAACGCTGAGCAATACCGTGAAAAAGTTGCTCAAGGCAAACCGGGAGCCATTGATGGCGGCAGTAACGTTAATTGGTTGGATGAAATTTTGCAAACGCCTCTGACGCAGGTATATAATATCAATTTGATGGGAGGCAGCAAATCAACCAATTATGTAGCAAGTTTAGATTATCGTTCTATGGAAGGCATAATCAAACGTTCCGACAACCGTACTCTTTTTCCTCGTATTGAAATAACGCACAGAATGTTTGATAACAAACTGAGAATCAATGCCGGAGTAAATGGATACTTGCGAAATTACTATGGCGCTACAGGCGGAGTATATCAACAAGGATTAAAGAACAATCCTACCGATCCTATCAGGGACGAAAGCGGGGCATGGAGAGAAAGCCCTACCAACGGACTGTCCAACCCCTTGGCTATGCTATATGAAACAGAGAGCGACAACGAAGCCACCAATTTACGTTTGTTCAGCAACATATCGTTAACTCCGATTGAAGGATTGGATATTAATTGGATGGTTTCAAGCAACCGATATACTCTCCTGACAGGGTATTATGAAACACAGCAGAATGTTTCAACCACAAAAAGCGGCTTGAACGGATATGCTTCACGGGGCACGAGCCATACGGAAAATGATGTTAGCGAATTGACCGCTTCATACCGTAAGACACTTTGGAAAGATCATTCATTCACCATACTTGGCGGTTATAGCTGGCTTAGGACTATTTGGGAATCTTTCTCAATGAGCAATTTTAATTTTCCTTCGGACGATTATACTTATAATAATATAGGCGCCGGAGGTGCATTGAGTATTGGACGCGCCGGCGAAAGTTCGTCAAAAGGCGAAAGCAAATTGATCAGTTACTTTAGCCGTCTTAACTATGCTTACAAAGAAAAATACATGCTGGCAGCAAGCGTTCGTTACGAAGGCTCAACCAAGTTCGGCGCCAACCACAAGTGGGGAACATTTCCTGCGGCTTCGGTTGCATGGAACATCAAGAAAGAAGACTTTTTGAAAGACAATTCGTCGCTTAGTACATTGAAACTGCGTATAGGATTCGGCGTAACAGGTACAGAGCCGAGCGATGCTTATATGTCCCTTAATTCGCTGAGTTTCGGAACATACGACCTTGCCAACGGGGAATGGGTTAAAACTATTCGGCCATCTTCAAATCCTAATCCGAACCTGCGATGGGAGAGAAAAGAAGAAACTAACATAGGGTTGGATTTCGGCTTTGCTAACGATCGTTTGACCGGAAGCATAGACCTCTATAACCGCGACACCAAAGACCTGATATGGAGCTACAATGTACCTTCGCCGCCTTATCTGTACTCCAGTATGATGGCAAACGGCGGATCTATACGAAACCGCGGAGTGGAAATAGCAATTCAGGCTATACCGATTGAGACGAAAGACATTAGATGGGTAACAAACGCCAATTTTTCCACCAACAAGAACAAGTTGATCTCATTATCGAACGAACAGTTTATAACAGGCAATTATTCCGATCAGGGCTATGTTTCGGCGCCCGTTCAAACCCCGTCACACCGTATGTATGAAGGAGGGCCAATCGGCGACTTTTGGGGATTTAAAAGTATTGATATTGACGATAACGGGCATTGGATAATTGAAGGTGAAGACGGTAATCCCAAGCCTGTTGCGCAAGCGCAACCGACTGATAAAAAAGTGATTGGTAACGGATCGCCTAAATATTTCCTCAACTGGAACAACTCCTTGTCATACAAGAATTTTGATTTGGGAATAACTATGCGCGGAGCATTTGGTTTTCAGATAATTAACATGTCCGAACTTTTTTATGCCGTTCCTAATAATATCACAATGAGCAACTTGTTTGAAAGAGCTTATGATCCGGTTTACGGTAAACGGCCTTTAGCAGACGACCAACCGGTTGATTATGTCAGTTATTTTGTAGAAGATGGCGATTACTGGAAGATTGATAACGTAACATTAGGTTACACTCTCAAAGTCAACAGCAAATGGATCAAACAAGCAAGGATTTACGGCATTGTATCTAACATGCTAATCTTTACGGGATATAAAGGCATTGATCCTGAAGTCAATATCAGCGGTCTTTCGCCGGGTATAGACTCTGAATCGCGATATCCGGCAGCCCGGACATTTACTTTAGGCGCATCGTTAAAATTTTAAAACAACATTAATATGAAAACTTATATCAGATTAATTATTAGCTTATTTATAGTTTTTCAGATGATTGGTTGCAGCAATGATCTGACAGAAAAAGTATATTCGTCAATAACAGAACAGAGTTATAAATTTACGACGAAAGACTTTTATCCGGTTGTAACAAGCGTATATTCTCCTATGAGAGGATATATCAATATCTCTCATCTCTTTCCTACTCAGGAAATTACGGCGGATATTATTGTGATGCCGCCGAACGCTTCAGGCTGGGACGACAACGGAAAATACCGTCGTCTGCATTATCATCAGTGGAGTGCCGAACAGGATCATTTTCTCAATATCTGGAACACGTTTTATCAGGGAGCTTTACTTTGTAACAACGTCATAGCGCAGATTGAGAGCGATGCTGTTCCGGCTCCTTCATCTGCTGCTAAAGAACAGGGACTTGCAGAAGTGAGGGCCACCCGCGCTTATTACTATTGGATGATATTAGACAATTTCGGCGACGCTCCGATGACAACAGTCGCTAATACGCAGGAACTGCCGGAAAAAAGTAGCCGTCAGGAGATTTTCAACTATATAGTATCTGAGCTTCAGGAAGTTGTCCCAAAACTTAGTGATGAACAAGGCGGCAACATGTATGGGCGCTTCAATAGATGGGGAGCAAAAGCATTGCTTGCCAATATATTCCTGAATGCGGAAGTTTATACAGGTCAGCCAAAGTGGAGTGAGTGTATCGCTCAGTGCGATGACATTATCAACAGCGGCAAATGCGAACTTTCACCCGATTTTAAAGACCCGTTTAAAGCTCACGGAGTTGAAACATCCAAAGAGGTTTTATTTACTATTCCTTTCGACAGGCTTTATGGTACTGGCAACAATTTGCATTTGTTTGCATGGCATGCGGTCATGAAATATAAATACAATACCGAAGCAATGCCATGGGGAGCAGGTACGGCCAAAGGCATCACGCAGTTTATTGATACTTATGATCCTGACGATCAGAGATTACCCGATTCATGGATGATTGGGCCGCAATATGCAGCCAATGGCGATGTATTGTATGGACTGTACGATCAAAAGGATGAGCCGTTTACCTTCACAAAAGATCTTCCAAGCGGCAATTACACGAAAGAATCGGAAGGATATATGATGAACAAGTTTGAAGTAGAGCAAGGCGAAACTTCCGACTTGGCAACTGACTTTCCTGTATTCCGTTATGCGCAGGTATTAATGATGAAGGCTGAATGTCTGCTTCGTCTCGGTCAGTCCGGCGCCGGTGCACTTGTTACACAGGTGCGGCAACGTGCTTTTAAAAATAATCCTGAAAAGGCAATGGTAACAGACGAACAGCTAAAAGGTAATTCTGCGTATAAATATGGATATGTGGAGAACTATGTAATTACCGACCCGGGCGACCAGTCGCCGGTACAGTTCGGACGCATGTACGACGAATTGGGTTGGGAGTTTACGTGGGAAATGCAACGGCGGAGAGATTGTATCCGATATGGCGTTTTTACGACCAAGAGCTGGCTTTCACACAAGCCTCAGGGTGCTTTTCACACCGTTTTCCCGATACCTCAAACTGCTTTAACAGCAAATCCGAAATTATCGCAAAATACTGCATATTCCGGAAATTAACAAATATAGTAACGGCTTCACTCTCTATTGTGAAGTCGTTACTATCTTTATATAAATGTTCTGAGATTTATTGTTTTACACGTCAGTTAAAAAAATTTTTCTATATTTGTGCTTTCAATATGCGTGTAAACTTAAGTCGTTTATGCGCTAACTTGTTTATTATCAATATATTATGATATGATTAACAGAAAAATTTTTTTCAAAACAGTTACATACTGTTTGACGGGCATATTATTTATATCTTGCAACAACAGAGATGTAAACACTGTTTTGTCCGGTGAGGTTATCCCGGAAACTGTTGTCAGGGATTAT
>JAISTJ010000043.1 GCA_031272655.1 Tannerella sp. | reverse complement strand
GCAACCGGCTGAATAGCAGGGATGCAGCGCAGGCGCTCTTCCATCGTCTTGCCTATAGAGATGAGTTCTTCGAGCGAGTTCGACTGTACGTAGAGTTGCTTCTTTAAGACGTCCATGCGCTTGGTGGTCTCTATGACAAGGTCGGAATTGCTCATGCCGGCAAGGTGTTCGTAGCGGTTAGAGCCGCCGAAGCCCGATTTGCGGATAGACATCGGGATGGAATCTGCCTGAAAGATAGCGCGATAGAGTTTCTCGTCGCGCAGTTGCAGGTCTTCCAGCACGTCGTTAGCCTGTTCCAAATCCATGAGCAGCATCTCGTACTGCGTCTGCAGGAGTTTGTTCTCTTTGCGGAGAAGCGCTTCCATAGGCGAGTCGAAGAAACGCATGAAAGCGAAGAAGACGGCTATACCGATGACGGCGCCGAGGCTCAAGTTGCGCAGCGCTACAAGGAAACGCTCGCGCGACGAGGGGAATACCCGCTCGTACTCAAGCGTCTTGGGGTTGTAAACGTAGTACGTTTTTCTTGTCCTGAAAAGTCCCATCTGTTGTATATTTTGTAAATTTTAACCTGAAAAACTGTGCAAAGTTAATAAAATAAACTATTTTTGCAAACTGTTTTACGATTATTTAACAAAATTAAATTTCATAATATGCTGACAGCAAAGGAGATACGGGAATCGTTTCTGCAATTTTTTTCTTCCAAAGGGCATCACATCGTGCCTTCCGCGCCGATGGTCATCAAGGGAGACCCCACACTTATGTTTACTAATGCAGGAATGAACCAGTTCAAGGACGTCATTCTGGGCAATGCGCCTGTTAAATACGAGAGGGTAGCCGATTCGCAGAAATGCCTGAGAGTGAGCGGCAAACATAACGACCTCGAAGAGGTGGGGCATGACACGTATCATCACACGATGTTCGAGATGCTCGGTAACTGGTCGTTTGGCGACTATTTCAAGAAGGAGGCGATAGCATGGGCTTGGGAGTACCTGACCGATGTCTTGGGTCTTAACCCGTCGCAACTGTACGCCACCGTATTCGAGGGCAGCGCCGCCGAAGGTCTCTCGCGCGACGACGAGGCAGCATCCTATTGGGCGCAGTATCTCCCTGAAAGTCATATACTTGAAGGCAACAAGAAAGATAACTTCTGGGAGATGGGCGACGTTGGTCCCTGCGGTCCCTGCTCCGAGATACATATAGATATACGTCCAGAAGAAGAGCGGCAGAAGACCTCCGGCGCTTTGTTGGTCAACAAAGACAACCCGCTGGTGATAGAGATATGGAACCTCGTCTTCATGCAGTTCAACCGCAAAGCCGACGGTTCGCTTGAGCCGCTGCCCAAGAAGGTGATAGACACCGGCATGGGCTTCGAGCGCCTCTGTATGGCTATTCAGGGCAAGACCTCGAACTACGACACAGACGTCTTTCAGCCGATTATCAAAGAAATAGAAAAGATTACGGGGTTCAGTTATTCCGGTAAGAATTAGACAAATTGAGCACATGTTCCATTTTGGAAAATATGGGTAATGATAATAAAGAAAAATAAGATTATATGGATACACAAAAAAGCAGTCAGGAACAAATAGATATAGCGATGCGGGTGATAGCCGACCATGTCCGCACCATCGCTTTTGCAATCACCGACGGTCAGTTGCCTTCGAATGCTAAGGCGGGGTACGTGATACGTCGCATCCTGCGCCGCGCAGTGCGCTATGGCTATACGTTTCTCGCTCGTAAAGAGGCGTTTATGTATCGCCTGCTGCCCGTGCTGATAGATACTATGGGCGAGGCATACCCCGAACTTGTTGCCCAGCAGGAACTTATCGTCAAGGTGATGAAGGAAGAAGAAGATTCCTTCCTGCGGACGCTTGAGACGGGCATACGTCTGTTAGACAGAAAACTCGAAGAGTTGAAGGCAGTCGGCTCAAAGACGCTCGACGGCGCCGACGCTTTCGTGCTGTACGACACCTACGGCTTCCCGCTCGACCTTACCGAACTCATCCTGCGCGAGCATGGCATGACGGTGAGCCTCGAAGCGTTCAACGCCGAGATGCAGAAGCAGAAAGAGCGCGCCCGCAACGCGGCGGCTGTGGAGACGGGCGACTGGCAGGTCATACGCGAGGGCGAGACCGAGTTCGTCGGCTACGACGCCTTTGAATGTGAGGCAAAAATACTGCGCTACCGACGTATCAAGCAGAAAAACAAAGAGTTATATCAAATCGTTTTGGACAAGTCGCCTTTCTACGCCGAAATGGGCGGGCAGACAGGGGACAGGGGGTGGCTCTTTACTCCGACAGATAGCCTCTCTTCAAGAGAGACTATCTGTAAACCCACCGCCATCCTCGACACCAAGCGCGAGAACAACCTGCCTGTCCACATAGCCGAGCATTTGCCGGACGACCTCACCGCCACGTTCATCGCCAAGATAGACGTCGCCGCCCGCATCCGCACCGAGTGCAACCACTCCGCCACCCACCTGCTTCATCAGGCGCTGCGCGAGGTACTCGGCACGCACGTCGAGCAGAAAGGCTCTTACGTATCGCCCGAATCGCTGCGTTTCGACTTCTCACATTTTCAGAAAGTTAGCGACGAAGAAATTCGCCGCGTAGAGATGATTGTCAACGCCCGCATACGGCAGGACATGCCCTTAGACGAGCAGCGGCACGTCCCTATCGCCGAGGCTCGCGCGATGGGCG
This sequence comes from Tannerella sp., assembly GCA_031272655.1. GTDB lineage: Bacteria > Bacteroidota > Bacteroidia > Bacteroidales > Tannerellaceae > Tannerella. The sequence continues at coordinate 9,184 of JAISTJ010000043.1, read as the reverse complement.
CAATGGCGCTCTTCGGCGAGAAATACGGCGACGACGTGCGGGTAGTGCGCTTCGGCGACTCCATTGAATTGTGCGGCGGCACGCATATCCCCTCGACCGGACGGATAGGCTCAATGTTCGTCGTCAGCGAGAGTTCGATAGCCGCCGGCGTGCGCCGTATAGAAGCCGTTACAGCCGAAGGCGCCGAACTTATGCTCTACCGCGCACAGGACAGCATGCGCGAACTCAAGGCGATGTTCAACAACGTCCCCAACCTCGCCGCCACCATCCGCAAGTCAATAGAGGAGAACGTAGAACTGAAGAAGCAAGTTACCGAGTATCTGAAAGAAAAACTTGCCACTATTAAGCAGAAAATCCTCTCCCACGCCACCGAACGCAACGGCGTCAAGTACTTAGTTTACAAAGGCGAAGGCAGCGCCGACGCCTTCCGCGATATTGCTTTCCAGTTGCGCGGCGAGTTTACGGGCGACGAGAAAGTGTTCTTCGTAGCCGGCATAGAAGACCGCGACAAGTGCGGCTTGGTAGTGATGCTGAGCGACAGCCTCGTAGCCGACGGTCTGAACGCCGCGACACTCATCCGCGAAGGCTCGAAGCACATACAGGGCGGCGGCGGCGGTCAGCCCCACTTCGCCACCGCCGGCGGCAAGAACAAAGACGGTCTCCAAGCCGCCATCGACGCTATCCTCAAAAACTGATATGGTAACCATTACGAACGAGATAGAGAAAGAATTGGCAAGTTATTTGCAGTCAAACAATTATGACAGGATATTTGCCGTAACCGACGAGAATACGCAGCGGGAGTGCTTGCCATTGCTGCAAACGGTTCTTAATCAATATGATACGCAGGTCGTAACTATTGAAGCCGGTGACGTCAACAAAGACATCAGGCAGGTCGTCAAAATATGGGAGGCGCTGACTAATGGCGGCGCCTCGCGTAATTCGCTGTTAGTCAATATAGGCGGCGGCATGGTAACAGACCTTGGCGGCTTTGCAGGGGCGACCTTCAAGCGTGGTATCCATAACCTCAACATCCCTACTACCCTGATGGCAGCCGTTGACGCCGCCATAGGCGGCAAGACGGGCGTCAACTTCGGCGGCCTGAAAAACGAGATAGGCTCGTTCTATCAGCCTGACTGCGTGATGATAGACTGCTGTTTCCTGCGCACGCTCGACCGTAAGAATATGCTCTCCGGCTATGCCGAGATGCTTAAACACGGACTCATAAGCGACAAGGAAACGTATTATAAAACAATAATCTTTGATACGGCAAAGCCTGACTATGACGAATTGACAGACCTGGTAAGCGACTCTGTCGCTATCAAAGAGCGCATCGTCAAAGCAGACCCCAGAGAGCGAGGTGTACGTAAGGCGCTCAACTTCGGACACACCATAGGGCATGCACTTGAAAGTCTCTCTTTCAGCAAGAATACGCCCGTGCTGCACGGCTTGGCCGTTGCCGCCGGTTTAGTATGCGAACTCTATCTGTCGCATAAAATATGCGATTTGCCGATAGAATATCTGCGTCATACGGCGAATTTTATTCGCGACCAATACCCCATAATCAGTATTGGCTGCAAAGACTATGATGCCATCAAGGAATTTATGAGGCATGACAAGAAGAACGAGGGCGACAGCATCAATTTCACCCTCCTTGCCGAGATAGGCGACATACGTATTAATCAGCAAGTTGAAGATTATTTGCTAAACGAAGCGCTTGATTTCTACCGCGACAACAACTGTTGACCGGAATAAAAACTTAACAAAAAAAGTTTGTAAAACAAAATTTTTTTGTACCTTTGCACCCGCAAAGTTCGGGGTGTAGCTCAGCCCGGTTTAGAGTACGCGTCTGGGGGGCGTGTGGTCGCTGGTTCGAATCCAGTCACCCCGACAAAAGCGCTGATGAGAACATAATTCTCGTCGGCGTTTTTTTTATTCCAGCGGAAACAGCTTCACGTTCTTGTACCAACACTTGTGGTCGTGGTCCTGAAAGCCGATTGAGCCGATACGCGCGAAATCTTTCAAAGCCCGCGGCTGACCGTTCAGGCTAAACTTGTGATTACCTTCCACATCGCGTTTGCCCGGCTCGGAATATTCGTCGAGATTAACGTCCAAAATCTGCACATCGTTAAGTACAACGGTCAGCTTCGGACCTATAAAAGTGATCTCGAAATGATCCCACTCGCCTGCACCCTTGCCCGCATTAACAGATGCAGCACGCACATCGTACAAGCTGCCGTGGCCATGTACGCCTCCGTTTTCTGTGGCGATCTGAATCTCAAAACCCGTATTGACGGGGTCGCTAAGATCTCCTATCCTCAGAAAAATGCCTGAATTACACGGGTCTTCCATCTTTACGTCGCATTTGAGGATAAAATCGCTGAACTGACGGTTGTACGTAAGGATATATCCCCCGCACTTGTACGTCTGCATCGCGCCATCCTCGACTTTCGATGTTATAGGCTTGCCATTGTTGTTGACCCATCCGTCATAGTTTTTGCCATTGAACAGAAGTATCCACCCGGCCTCTTTCTCTTCAGCCGTCAGCCTATTGTCTTTAGCTGATACTGAGAACGTTGTGATAGCGCATAAAGCGCATAAAATTGAAATAAATGTCTTCATCGGTTGTGAAAAATTAATTAATAATTGACGGGGGCAAAATTACAAAATGTTTTTATTACCACCAAATTTTCGGGATTTTTTATTCGTTTTGCTATCAAAATGACAGAATGAGTTTCAGATTCTATCCTTTGAAATCTTTGGTTTTACCATGGTTTTCACACATTCGTCAAGCGCATTGTACCATTCAGAGCCGAATTTGCGTATTAATGGCTCTTTAAGAAACTGATACAAAGGTACTTGCTTTAGTTTACCGAGTAACTCACCGGCTTTACAAATATTCCATTTGTCATAGTTGACCGCCTTATAATATTTGTATTGCTTGACCCTGACAGGGTAGAGATGACAGGAAACCGGCTTCAGGAAATCTGTTTTTCCCTCATAATAAGCCTTTTCTATTGCACAACGGCAGACTGCGTTTTCGTCATAACACGTGAAAACACAATCTTTGCCGTTTACAATGGATGTTACCGTCTCGCCCTCGCGGTCAATACAAGCTACTCCTTGAGCGTTTATAACCCTCTGGGCATCAGGCGATAAATCGTTCCATATTACAGGCAGAATTTTTCTAAGGATGTTGAACTCCGCTTTTTCCAACGGGGCGCCCGCATCGCCTTCAACACAACATCTGCCCTTGCAATGAGGCAGGTCGCAATGAAAATACCTCTCTGCAAGGTCACGACTTATTATTGTGTCGAAAATCTCTATCATGGTGAATGGTGAATGATGAGTGGTGAGCGGTGAGTGATGAGTGATGAGTGATGAGTGATGAGAGATTGTTGTTGATATCAGGAGTCATGACTGGCATCTGGAATGAAGGTTGCATCATGGATGATGATTGATGTGATGAGTGATGAGTGATGAGTGATGAGTGGTGAAGTTCTTATTGAGCGTCATTGCGAGGAACGAAGCAATCTTATTAAAATAAAAAATAAAAAATAAAAAATAAAACTATAGAAAACTAAGAAAACCTCAAACTTCAAACCATAAACCTCAAACTCATAAACTCATAAACTCTTAAACTCTTAATTCTTAATTCTCAATTCTTAATTAAATTTGAACCCGTCATCTCCTTTGGTTGCGGCAGACCGAGAATATGCAGCAGCGAGGGCGCTACATCGGCGAGTATGCCGTCGGCTACGCGGGCATTGGCGTCGGCTGTAACATAGACGAAAGGCACGGGGTTAAGCGAATGGGCAGTGTTCGGCGTGCCGTCTTCGTTGAGGGCATGGTCGGCGTTGCCATGGTCGGCGATGATAATCACCTCGTAGTTATTGGCTTTAGCAGCCTCTACGGTGTCGCGCAGGCAGGCGTCAACGGCGACGACGGCTTTCTCGATAGCCTCGTAAACGCCCGTATGACCTACCATGTCGCCGTTTGCATAGTTGCAGACTATAAAGTCGTACTGCTGCGTGTTGATAGCCTCCACAAGTTTGTCTTTCACCTCGTAGGCGCTCATCTCCGGCTTAAGGTCGTAGGTAGCGACCTTTGGGGAGGGAACAAGAATACGAGACTCGCCGTCGAAAGGCGCCTCTCGACCGCCGTTGAAGAAGAACGTTACGTGGGCGTATTTCTCGGTCTCCGCTATATGTAACTGCTTCAATGTCAGCGCAGCAAGATACTCGCCGAGCGTATTGTCCACATTCTCTTTGTCGAACAGGATATGCAGCCCTTTGAAAGTAGCGTCGTAGGGCGTCATGGTGAAGTATTGCAGGTTCGGAATGGTGTGCATCCCCGCATCGGGCATGTCCTGCTGTGTCAAAACGATTGTCAGTTCCTTGGCGCGGTCGTTGCGGAAGTTGAAGAAGACAACCACGTCGCCCTCCTCAATAACAGCCACCGGTTTGCCGTCCCTGACATGTACTATGGGCTTGATAAACTCGTCGGTAACATCTTCGTCGTAAGACTGTTGCACAGCGGCGACCATGTCTTCCGCCTGCTTGCCGACGCCGCTGACGAGCAGGTCGTAAGCCTCTTTGACGCGCTCCCAGCGTTTATCTCTGTCCATTGCATAGTAACGCCCTACTATCGAGGCTATTGCGCCGCCGGTTTCGGCAAGATGGCGCTCTAATTGCTCAATGAAGCCCTTACCGCTGCGCGGGTCGGTGTCGCGCCCGTCCATAAAGCAATGCACGTAAGACTTTGTGATGCCGTATATCTTGGATATTTCCGTCAGTTTAAACAAGTGGTCTAAGGAACTGTGAACGCCGCCGTCGGACACAAGACCGAGGAAATGAATCTGTTTGCCGTTCTTTGCAGCATACTCGTAAGCCCGCTTTATTTCGGGGTTCTCAAGAATCGTATTCTCGCGGCAAGCCTTGTTGATTTTCACAAGGTCTTGATATACAACCCTTCCGGCGCCAATGTTGAGGTGTCCTACTTCGGAGTTCCCCATCTGTCCGTCCGGCAGACCAACGTTTTCGCCCGAAGCCTGTAACTGCGAATGCGGGTAGGTATTCAGCAGATAGTCCCAATAAGGGGTTGGCGTACAGGATATTACATCGTCTTTCTTTTTATCTCCCAGCCCCCATCCGTCGCAAATGATTAAAATCGCTTTCTTCTTCATAATTAGCTATTTATGATAATTTTTACTCAATTTTACCCCACAAAGGTACAAATTTTTACAAACATTTTCGCTTAATGGAGTGTAATTTTTAAAACACAGGTTAGGTTAGGCAAGGCGGCAAACAAAATGCCGAAAGTTAAAAGAAATCCGAGCAGGCTTCGTTTTCTTGGAAGAATTTTAGCGGGGTCTGACCGCAAATGGACTTGAAATCGGCGATAAAATGCGCTTGGTCGTAATAACCGCAATCAAGGGCTAATTCGGTCATTGTCAGGCCATTATTTTGCTGTTTTTCGTAGAGTGCGCGTTGGAAACGGATAGTTTTAAGGTATTGCTTTGGGGACGAGCCGATACGCTCTGCGAAGATGCGCTCGAACTGGCGGCGACTAAGGCAGGCTTCCGACGCCATGTCGTCAATGCTGACTTCGCCGCGCCGCCGGACAAGCGTCTCAATGACATGATGAAGGCGGCGAAACTCGTATTCTTCGTATTGCTTTTGTAATGAGGCGATAAAGTAGTTTTCCACAATCCGGACCCTCGCCTCAAAACTATCCACGCTACCCATCCGCTCTTCCAAATCGCGCCCAACCTGCCCTGTGAAATGCTGCAACGGCACGTTGATATTGAAAATCTCGTTCAGGGGAAAACTGAAAAACTGCATCAATCCCTGCGGCTGAAAAACAATAGAAAAAACGTCCAAATCGCCCTGATATTCAATGTCGTAATACTCGCCGAGATGACCGTAGAGGGCGGCATTGTCGGCAATAGAACGGTCAGGGTCCACAATTTGCGGGCGAGGCGAGAAATACAGCATCAGTTCGCAAAATCCCGTAGGAAGTATGCGCTGAACGCAGGTCTGACCGCGTTCCAGCGTGTTATCTATCGCCCAATAGCGCTTGATATAAGGCGAAAGAGACGGCGAAGGGATTGCAAAATGTACTGCCATTAATTACTTTTTATTGAACAGAGAGCCTCTCTCTGCAAAAAGAGAGACCCTCTGCCAGAAATCTAAAATCTAAATTCTAAAATCTGAAATCTAAAATCATTCATACAGCCCGACAAGATTGCCCTCCGTATCGGCAAGGACAGCGAAGTAGCCCAATCCTTCCGCCTCAATCTTGGTTTTGGGGATAACGACCTCGCCGCCGAGCGCTTCAGCCCGCGCTATTGACGCCTCAATGCTGTCGGGGACAGCCAAACTGACCATCGTGCCTTCTTTCGACGGCTTCATATCGGGCGAGTAACATATCTCGCCCTCGCCTGTCGGGAAGCACGCCATCCGGACGCCGTCGCCACAGTCGTAAGTTTCAAACTTGATGCTAAGCACCGTACCATAGAATTTTACCGCTCTCTCAAAATCGGCGGCGGGGATAGTAACCCATGAAACAAGTCTTTTTTCCATTTTTCTTGTAAATTTAGTGATTAAAAACGCCGCAAAGGTACGGCGGTTTATGCAACTAAAATTGTAAATTTGCGACATCTTGCAATCAGATGCCGATAAAGCCTCCACCAATCAGACGGATAATGGCAAAGACGATGAAAAAGATTGACAGGAGGATTCTGCCCCCGCCTAATAAGCCGAAGATTAGCATTAGCGTAGCGAAAGCGCCGTAGATGTAAGCCAACCATCCGAAACCGGGGAAAATTGAGATTATCACAAGGACAGTGCAAATTACTGTCAGAACTGTATTTAAAGATTTCATAGGCACAAAGATAACGAATTTTACGGTTTTAAAATAAAAAACATCAAAATAAAATATTTTCGCGTTTCACATGTCTTCCTTTTTAGATGAAATTATTACTGATATGTTTAGGAAGAAACGAGATTTGATAGCGCATGTGGACGAGAACAAGTGCCGTAACTGCAGGTATTGCGTATGGATTTGTCGGCATAAAGCGCTGATGTGCGCCGTTGTTCAGGGAAAAATGACTACCTTTGTCAACTCGCCCGACCGTTGTACGGGCTGTGGAAAGTGTGCCAAGAACTGCCCCGAACAGGCTATCGAGATGATTGAACGTTATTGTTAAATATTTATAAATTAGAAGATTATGAAACATTTTTTGCATTTTATCGGATTTATTATCATTACGGCAGCAGCAGCGACGGCGGTTGGCATGGTAGTGATGCTGCTGTGGAACTGGCTTGTACCCGCTATTTTCGGGTTTGCTTCTATCGGTTTTTGGCAGGCGCTGGGCTTGTTCGCCCTTTGCAAATTGCTTATCGGCGGACTGGGCTTTCATGGGCATGGGCATGGACCTCATTTTTACAAAAAAAAGATGAAAAAGATGAACCGCTTTCGCGAATTACACGACAAGTGGCTGAATATGACGCCGGAAGAGAGACGGAATTTTGTTAAAAGACGCCATGCCTTTTTTGGCTCTCAATGCTTCGGAATGCAAACATCTGAAACACAGGAAGAAAATGGCGACTAAAGAGCGAACAGAACTTGAACGGCAGATTGCAGAGCAGCAACCGCGCCTCAAATCGTTCATCCGTAGCAGGGTGGCGAACAGGGAGGACGCGGAGGATATCCTGCAAGATGTTATGTTTCAATGGCTTAAAACTATTGCGGATGTCGCCGTGAACCCCATCGAAAACCTCTCGGCGTGGCTCTACAAGACAGCCCGTAACCTGATTATCAATCACGGCGTCAAACGGCGCGAATCGCTGATTGACGACTTCCGTGAAGACGATGAAGCGGCATTGGAAGAGTTTTCGGAAGCCCTCTTCAGCGAAAGTGAAGGCGCTTCGCCCTCGCCCGAAACGGTCTATTTTCGCGCCCTCGTCTGGGAGGAACTCGAAGCGGCGCTCGCAGAACTCCCCGCCCAACAGCGCGAGGTTTTTGAATTGACTGAATTGGACGGCATTCCGGTAAAAGACATTGCCGCAACGACAGGCGTCTCCGTCAACACCGTCCTCTCCCGCAAACACTACGCCATACTCCACCTCCGCAAACGCCTGAAATCGCTGTACGACGAACTGATTTAAAGTCATCTCGCTTCACTTTCCCGTACGATTACCCGCACAATATCCCCCGGTTGTTTGCCTATTTTGGTGCGGTAAGGAAAGCAATGTAAGCTCCGCCTTTCCCGATTTCGGATGACTGTATGACGGCGTCAAACTCATAGATCTTTGCATTCATAGCCTTATCGTTTCCCATTTGCCGTTTTTATTGCCATAATCTATATTTTTCTTTAAATCCGGTTGTAAATCCAATCCGGCAGGATACGCATAAAGACGGCGATTATTCGCCAACGCTTTGTAATATAAGCAGTCTTGCGTTTCTGTCGGATTGCTTTGTATATCTGACGCACAGATTTTTCGACCGGTTGTACCCAAAACACGCGATTTCCCTGCGCCAATGCGGTATCCACCCATCCGGGGCGTATGTCGGTGATTGTCAAAAGTAAATGTTCTCGTGCCGCACGCCATCGCAAGCCCTGTAAGTAGTTGATATTGTAGGCTTTCGAGGCGCCGTAAGCAGGGGCGTCGTAGTTGCCGCGCACACCGGCAATCGAGGTAATTGCAACGAGATGACCGCCGCCGCGCTGTGCAAAATAGCGGTATCCCCAGTCGGAAACGCATGTGAATCCCTTGACATTGACTTCGATAGAGAGCATTTCGCCCTCAAACAACAGCGAAGGATTGCGATGCCCCGCGCCGGCGCAGATAACCAACAGGTCAATCCCGCCCAATTCGGCTGTCAGTTCGTCCAAATGCCGCTCTACATCAGCTGTTGCGCTGACGTCAAACGGTTTGGTAACAAACGCTTCCGGGTGCAGCGCCTTCAACTCGTCGAGCAACTCCGTTCGCCGTCCCGTAATTCCGACCCGATAGCCGTTCTCGGCAAGCACAATCGCCAACCCGCGTCCGATGCCCGACGTCGCGCCGACTACTATTGCGCGTTTTTTGTTGTTTGCCATACTTTTTCTTTATTTGTTATTTTCAAATTAGCCACATTATTATTTATCTGTATTTCAAATATTTGCCTTATTTCATTAAAA